>CALWMQ010000023.1 GCA_944382025.1 uncultured Clostridia bacterium
CCGTACCGATCCACAGCGTAGGCTTCGTTTTCGCACAGCAGTTCCTCGCATTTCCGACGGGCGTACAGGCGTTTTTCATTGATTTCCGACTGAATCCGTTCCGCAAGGCAGCGTTTTTCGATTTCCACATCCGCCTGGCGGAAGAGGCCGTTTTCCAGAGCGGGCTCAAACACCATGGAGCAGAGCAGCTGAGCGCACTGGGCGGCTACATCCTCCCCGCCGATAGCGTAGCGGCTGTCGATGGACGAGGCGGTCAGCACCAGGGCCTGAGCTTCCCCCAGCCTGGCCACATCGGCGGACACGGTGGCGCCATAGAGCCGGTTGAGCCGTTTCTGTAAAGCGGTATAGTCCGGATAGGCGGCACAGCCCCTCCTCATCAGGAAGGGCAGGATGGCGTACTGGGAAGCGGTGGCCTGAGCCAGGGGAAGCAGCAGGGCAACGCTCAGGCGGCTGGTTTTGAACCTCTCGTCAGGCAGAGCGAGGCAGCGGATCCCATCGCCCAGGGACTGGTTGACAGGCGTCACAATCATTCCTCCTTATGGATGATGCGGGATACCGGCGGACAAGGAGCGGAACGAATCCCTTAAAACCAAAGCGGTCTCTGCAAAGGGGAGGCGTTGTGTTCCGCGTTCTGAAAAAGGCCCTGTCCGCCAAACCTATACCCAATAGTATACCAAATTTCCTGTGGGATGGAAAGGGGGGACTCAACCGTCCTGGCGGAGGGCGTCCACCGGCCGGAGGCGGGAGGCTTTCAGAGCCGGGTACACACCGAAAACGCAGCCGATGAGCAGGGAAAATCCCACCAACAGGGCAAACGCTTGGAGGGGGAGGATAAGGGGCTGCCCTATCAGGAGAGCCGCGGCGGCCATCAGGCCGGCTCCGGAGAGGATTCCCGTAAGGCTTCCCAGAAGGGAGATCACCGCCGCTTCCGCCAAGAATTCCAGCATAATCCGGTTCCGGGAAGCGCCGATAGCTTTTTTGATACCAATTTCTTTTGTCCGCTCACTGACCGAAACCAGCATAATGGTCATGATTCCCAAGCCGGATACGATCAAAGAGATGCCGCTGATAGCGGTGAGGATCAGGGTAACGATATCCATCAGCCCGCCCAACCGTTCCTTCTGCACCGCCAGGTTATCGGTCCGGAACCCGCCGGCTACACCGGCGGACCGTTCAAGGGCCTTTATAATCCGGCTTTCTGTCTGGGAAGCGTCTCCGGATACCCGTACGGCGATCTGGTTAAAAGTGTCCCGTCCGGTCAGGTTCTGCATGGTGGTGTAGGGGATATACACCATACCGGGAATCAGCTCGGTAAGATTTTGCAGCAGGCTGCTGCCGGCCTCGGTGATACCCACGATCTGGAAGGCTTCCTCCACGCCGCCGATGTTCAGGAAGATGGTTTTCCCGACAATATTCTCCCGGGAATAGGCTTTTCTGGCCACCGTCTCATCCACCACACAGACCATAGCCGCTCCCCGGACATCCCCCTGGCTGATGAGCCTTCCGTGCTTCAAGGTCAGGGAAATGGCCTGGGTAGCGCCGGAATCAATACCGCAGATCAGGGAATTCTCACAGGATTCCCGCAGGGTGGCGTTGGCGTATTCAATCATCAGGGGCATAGCGGTGTCCACCCCGGACAGGTTCCGGATAATTTCCAGCGTTCCCTCGTCCAGGAGGGTGTTGTCACCGGAGGAACTGACCGACAGGCCGTTCACGCCCAAGCTGTCCAGCTCCTGGTTGACAACCTGTTTGCCCATGCTGCTGATCATGGAGACAATGGTCACCATGGATACCCCAACCGTGATACTGCTGACTGTTAAAAGGGTACGGCTCCATTTGCGCCGGAGGCTTTTCAGCGCGCAGGCCAGAATATCCCTCATGTTTTCCCGCCTCCTCGGATCGTAATGGCCGTTCCGTCCCTGGAAATGGCTTCCGGATTGGATATAACCCTGTCTCCGGCCTGGAGCCCGGACACCGCATGAAATCCGGCGCTCCACTCCTCGCCGGACAGGATATTCCTCCGTACCGCCCGGGTTTTACCGTCTTCATCCACGCATACATACACATATTCTGTTCCCTCCTCATCCTGGAGAACGCATTCGTAAGGCACCACCAGGGCATCAGGCGTTTCGGATATGGTGATCAGGGCCTTGGCGTTCAGCCCGACCCGCAGGGAATCATCCACACAGCCGCTGTCGAAGAAAACCACGGCATCTACTACGGTTTCGGTTGTGGATCCCACATACTGCTGGCGGGCGGAAGCGGCCATTTCGGTCAGGATACCGGTGTATAAGGGCTCACGGAAACCGGATCCTTTGATGGTAACCCGCTGGCCCAAGGCAACTTTTTGTAAATCCTGTTCCCGAATAGCTATGGCAACCTGAAGAGTTTCGCTGTTGGCGATGACCGCGCAGGGCTTTTGGGCAGCGGTTAATTCCCCTTCCGTTACGTCCAGGGTGGACAGGATCCCGGATATCGGAGCGGTGACCTGGGTTAGGATGGCGGAATCCGGGATCTGGGCCGCCCCAACTCCGCCCACTTGTGCCATAGCGGCTTTGGTAGCCTCCACATCTACAGAGAACAGTACATCTCCCTGTTCTACCCGCTGTCCCGGTTCCACATATACCTGTCCGGCGACGCAGGGGATTTCCAGGATAACGCTTTCATTATCGGCTGATTCCACCTTGCCGGTACAGGTTACAGTCTGCTCCATGGGTTGAGGCTGTAGTTCCACCACCGATACACCTACCGGTGTTTTTTTGATGATTGCCCCGCACCCAATAATCACACCTATCGCCATACAGGTGGTGACTGCCAGCACCACGTATTTTTTCATCCATCCACCACGCCTTTCCATATCGTCACAAAACCAAAATTTCCCACAAACTTTGCGGCCTGCTTAACCTTATCTAGTCTTTGAAAGACAGATGGAAAATATAAGGGGTAGAAACTGGCAGTCAATATTTTTTTATGAAAACATCTTTCAGCCTATATGCAGGCCATTTAGGAAAATAAGGGGGAATTTTTTGAAAAGGGATTTCCTGTCAGGCGGTTGTAGCAAAAACGGCTGCGCGGAACGCGGTACAGGAAAGGCTTTTCGGAAAATCCGGTAATATGCGAGGGTAGGAGCCGTACCTTCTGCGGGAAACAGTGGAAATGATTCTGTCAGGGACAGCGGCTGGCTCCTGATGGTTTGTGCTTAGACATTCATACGGTTAGGGAGAGATGCGGGAAACAGTGGGATGGAAAATCCCGCCTTTTTGAGGGCAGCACGTTTTAAAGCCATGCGGGAAGCGTTTGGAACGGCAGGCAGGATGAAACGTGTTGGGAAGAAGCGGCGATCCATCAGAAAACCGGCCTCCTTTGGGGCGTAAAACGCTCCCTCCAAGAGGCCGGTTCTTAGAGAACACATCTTCAGTTTACATTTATTTGATGGCAGGCTTTTTGACGGAGCCGAGCCGGACAGATAAAAGCGGGTTCCGGTAAATACCGGGTGAAAATGATACAGTTTTGACAACAGCACGCCTGAGGGCCTGGCCAAACGCCTAAACTGAATCCCCCACAGCCGGCACGGCTGGTCTATGGAGGCAGAGGATCGGCAGGCGAGGACACGGCTGCCTTTCACGGGACATCCTCATCCCTTATGGGGCGGACGCCTGGTATGAGGAGTCCTGCGTCACCCACACGGACGAGCCATCGGTCTGTATCCGGATATCTCCATCCACAGTCTGCAGAGTTTCGATACGCATCTCTTCCAGCAGTGCCAGGGTTTGGGGATCGGCGGGATCCTTTTCGGAACAGGTAATAGCCGCGTACTGGGGAGAAACGGCGGCCAGGAATAGAGGCAGATTGTCCTCATAACCCCCGTGGTGAGGCATTTTGACAAACGCGTAAGGCTGCTTGGCGTCATCGCTTTCCAGAAATTCATTCAGCCGGATTTTTTCCGCGTCCCCGGTAAACAGGAATCGCTGCTCCCCGCAGGTTACCGTCACCATCAGGGAATAATCATTGGACTGTTCATAGACGGTTTCGGTTCCGGGCACAATGTGCAGTTCACTGCCGCCCAGTGTCAGGCGGACGGGTTGAGTCAGCCGTTCCGGTATGACTCCCGCCTGTTGGGCGGCTTCCAGGTATTCTTCTTCCTGTTTGCTCCCTTTTTCGTAATCCGGCTGGAGGATCCGCTCCACGGGGACGGATTCCAGGACCTTGTCGGCGCTGCCTACGTGATCCTTGTCCATATGGGACAGGATCAGCAGATCCAGTTTGTCCACCTGCTGGGCCTTCAGCAGTGCCAGGACCTCCTCTTCGTTTTTGGAGGTGCCGGCGTCAATGAGCACAGCGGCGTCGGGCCATTTGAGGAGGATACAATCGGACTTCCCCGTATTCGGGATCGTGACGGTCAACTGTGCCTGCCCCTGGGAGAGGGCAACAGAAGAAGAGGGTGTGCTGGAAGGCTCCTTCTCCCCGGTACAGCCCGCACCTGCCAGGAGCCATAGGCTGAACGCCGACAGCAGGGCTGCGAGACGGGTCAGTTTTTTCCGATTCATAGGGATCCTCCTTCCGGCCGGTGTGGGCACAGTATACCAGATCCGGCGGCGAATCCCAAGAGGTTTTCCAATAGATTTTCAGAAAATTTACATGAGCCGGGGATACGGGCAAGAAGGCTGCCGGTGGAGGATAGGGTTCAGACGATGGCGATGCCTGTATAGTAATGGTTGAGGATGTCCTCCCAGAGAGCCCCCTGACGGGCCATATAATCCGCTCCGTACTGGCTCATCCCCACCCCATGGCCATAGCCGCGGACAGTGAAGAGAAAACAGCCGTCCTTATATTCTACGGAGAAGCAGGCGGAACGGAGATTCAGGGCTTCCCGTACCTGCTTGCCGGTCAGTTCCAAGCCGCCGATGGTGATAGCGGTAACGGTTCCGGAATCGGACAGGGTGGGGGACCCGGAGATCCATCCTGCGGCATCCCCTTCCAGAATAAGGTCAGGAAAGGCGGCTTTCATGGTTTGAGTGAACTGTTCGGGGGAGAAGGAAGCTTGGGATTGAAAATCAGGAGACAGCTTATCACCAGGACTGGCAACGGGTTGGAGATAGGGATAGTCCTTGCCCCATACGGTTAAAGCGGATTCGGTGGTACCGGGGCTGGTACTGTGGTAGGCGGCAAAAATATCCTGGCCATCATACTGCATCCGTTTCCCCAGGACCTGGTCCACTGCGCCGGCCACCTTTTCCAAATAGGCGTCATATTGGCTGCCCCATTGTTCTTTCAGCCCATCAGGGGAGTAAAGAGCGGGAAAAGCGGAAGGCATATCCGAAAAATCGGCTCCTTTCAGTTCCGGGTCAGGGTTTTCCCGGCGGCGCTGCCGCTGGTAAGAATAATATGTATAAGTGGCAACCGCTTGCGCCTTCAAGGCCTCGGTATGATAAGTAGGCTGCATTTCCGCCGCGACGGTATACAGAACGAAGTCCCGTTCGGTGAAGGTGTAGATGATATCGGCCTCCGTGTCCAGAACCTTGAATACCGCCTCATTGCCTCCGGGTACGGAAGCGTCGGAATTGTCGGCGTGGGAGGAGACGGAACTGCCGGGAGAAGGGTCGTCAGGCTTGTCCTCCTGCAGGATCCCCAGTGCGGGAAGCGGCAGTAAAAGGAGAAGGAGATAGCAGCAGAGTATCAGGATTCCATATCGTTTCATGGGAAAGCTCCTTTCTTTTTGACGGCTTGGCAGCACGGCATCAACAGTTCTGACTGATGATGTGTCCAACCTTTCATAAACATTTGGGCAATTCGGAATAATGCCGGGATTCAGCAGGCTAATATGAAAGACAGAAGAGACAAAACTGCAAAATAGTGGAATCTCTCCTTGACTTTAGGCCCGGAATTGACTATAATGGTCTGCATGAGCGGAAGAGGGGCCCAGAGCCATGGTCGTTGGTTACAGGAGCCCAGGAGTCATATGATTTTACCGGCCCGCCCTTTAGACGGGCATATGTATCTACCCGGAAGGGATTGAAAGGAACGGTGCGCCATGCAGCCTGACACCCATAAAATTTCCAACGGCACATTAACATCCTTATGCGATGAGTTTCAAAAAAATAACCGGATTGACCCGGCTAAATTTGAGCAATACGAT
>CALWMQ010000024.1 GCA_944382025.1 uncultured Clostridia bacterium
CCATAGACCGGGTGAGTCTGGATCAGCTCCGGGAACTGGCCCATGAGGTTTTTACCTCCCCCTGCGCGTTTTCGGCGGCGGGAGGCGTATTGTCAGCCCCGAAATATGAAAAAATCCTGGGGGAAACCGGCGTTTTTTCGTAAAAAGCGATTTTCAAACCCTGGGGTATATGGTATACTGATAAACAGGTTTGTCCCTGAAACCATTGTCAAAGGAAGTGTGCATTCCATGTCCGTGGAATCCGTCGCCCGGGCCCGCCGGGTGGTCGTGAAGGTAGGAACATCCACCCTTACATACGAAAACGGTAAGCTGAATATCCGGGCGATTGAAGCCCTGTGCAAGGTTTTAACCGATCTGCAGAATGCCGGCAGGGAAATTGTCCTTGTCAGCTCGGGCGCTATCGGCGTGGGAATGGGGAAGCTGGGCCTGAAACAACGGCCTAAGGAAACCCGGGAAAAACAGGCTGTCGCCGCCGTTGGGCAGTGCGAGCTGATGTTTATTTATGATAAGCTGTTTGGGGAATATAACCGGACGGTTGCCCAGGTGCTCCTGACAAAGGATGTCATGGACAACCCCCATTCCAAACACAATGTGCTGAATACGATTGAAACCCTGCTGGGGATGGATATCCTCCCAGTGGTCAACGAAAATGATACCGTGGCCATCGACGAACTGGTGGGCAACAATTTTGGGGACAACGATACCCTGTCCGCTATCGTGGCCACCCTGGTCAACGCCGATTTATTGGTTTTGCTCACCGATATTGACGGGCTGTATGAGGCAGATCCCCGTCAGCATCCCGACGCTAAAAAAATCCCGGTGGTTCACAAGGTTGACGACCAGCTGATGGCCCTGGCCGGGGGCAGCGGCTCCAATCGGGGTACCGGCGGCATGGTGACCAAGCTCCATGCGGCGGTCATTACCATGGAGGCCGGGATCCCTACCGCTATTCTCCACGGCGGGCAGCCCGAACGCCTGTACGATCTGCTGGAAGGCCGCTGCGTAGGCACCCTGTTAAAAAAAAAAAAAGCGGCGCTGTGATATGAAACAGAATGATTTGGGGAGAGACCGCGTTTTCTCTCTGGTACTGCGGTTGGCGATCCCTACCATGGTGGCTCAGCTGGTCAATGTACTGTATAGTATTGTGGATAGGATGTATATCGGGAATATCCCGGAAGTAGGGGAGCTGGCTCTGGCGGGGGCCGGGGTGTGCGGCCCTATTGTAACCCTGCTCAGTTCCTTCGCTTCCCTGGTGGGGCTGGGCGGCGCTCCCCTGCTGACCATCCGTCTGGGGGAACAGAATCAGAAGGGCGCGCGGCAGGTGCTGGCCAATTGTTTTCTGCTGCTGCTGATCCTGTCAGGCGTCCTTACCGCCCTGTTTCTCCTGTTCCGCCGTCCCCTGCTCATGTGGTTCGGCGCAAGCCAGGCTACCTTCCCCTATGCCGACACCTATCTGACCATTTATACCATGGGAACCTTCTTCGCCCTGATGGCCGCGGGCCTGAATCAATTTATCATCTGCCAGGGCTATCCCGCCATCGGTATGGCTACCGTGGTTATCGGCGCGGCACTGAATATCGTACTGGATCCCCTGTTCATTTTTACGTTCCATATGGGGGTCGCGGGTGCCGCCTTGGCCACGGTGCTCTCCCAGGTAGCGTCCTGCGGGTTTGTCCTCCGGTTCCTGATGGGCCGGTATGCCCCGGTACGGATTACCTTTGGAAATTACTCTTTCCGCCTGATCCGCCGTATCCTGGCCTTCGGCTTCTCCCCTTTTATTATCATCGCTACCGACAGCCTGCTCCTGATCGTTCTCAATACCATGCTCCAGCGCTATGGAGGGCCTGACCAGGGGGATAAGCTCGTCACCTGCGCTACCATTGTACAAAGCTATATGCTTCTGATCACCATGCCCATGGCGGGGATGACCGGCGGTACCCAGCCCATCCTCAGCTACAACTACGGCGCCAAGCAAACCGGACGTATCCGGCAGGGGGAACGCTGTATTCTGCTGATGTGTTTGGTATTCACCGGCCTGATGTTTCTGGTATCCCAGTTCCTGCCCCACCTGTTTGTGGCGATTTTCACCCGGGTTCCCGATACCATGGAACTATCCGTATGGGGTATTCGGGTGTTTACCCTGGCGGTCATTCCGCTGGGATTTCAATATACCTTTGTGGACGGCTTGACAGCCATGGGGATTACCCGGGTTTCGGTTTCCCTGTCCCTGTTCCGCAAAACCACCTTTTTAGTGTGTACCCTGCTGCTGCCCCGGCTGCTGGGCGCCGCCTATGCCTTTTACGCTGAACCGGCGGCGGACCTGCTGGGAGCCGTGGTTTCCACCACGGTGTTCCTGCTGGTGTTTCCCCGCCTGATAAAGAAGCGGGACGCCATGCCCGATGGCCAGGCGTTGTACAGCTGACCGGCCTGGTATCCCCCGGAACCGCCGGGCCGGTCCCGAAGCCTACGCTTCCGGGCGGGTATGGGCGGAACATACCGCTGGCAACCGACATCTTGTGAACACTCTTCTGAATCGGGAAAGGATGATTGGATTGGAAAGCTTGGAAATCATGGGCTGCCGCGCGAAACAGGCCGCCCGGACACTGGCCCATACCGGAACCGCGGCTAAAAACGCGGCGTTGGAAGCGATTGCCTCGGCGTTGGAGTCGGCGCAGGACGCCATCCTGGCCGCTAACGCCCAGGATGTAGACGCCGCTAAGGCGGCGGGGATCACCGGCGCCATGGTGGACCGGCTGTCCCTGACCCCCGCCCGGATCGCTGGGATGGCGGACGGTGTCCGTCAGATTATTGCCCTGACCGATCCGGTTGGTGAGATAATGGAAGGGCACCGGCATCCTAACGGGATGAAAATTCAGAAATTGCGGGTTCCTCTGGGAGCGGTAGGTATTATCTATGAGGCCCGTCCCAACGTTACCTCCGATGCCGCCGCCCTGTGCCTGAAGGCCGGCAACGCCGTTCTGCTGCGGGGAGGCAAGGAAGCCATCCGTTCCAATATGGCGATTGCCGCCGCTATTCGGGACGGTTTGGCCGCCGCGGGGCTTCCGGTGGACGCGGTTCAGCTGGTGGAGGACACCTCCCGGGAGACCGCTAACGCCATGATGCGGCTCAATGAGTATCTGGATGTGCTGATTCCCCGGGGCGGCGCCGGGCTGATCCGTTCCGTGGTGCAGAACGCCACTGTCCCGGTGATTGAAACCGGGGTTGGGAACTGCCATATTTATGTAGACGCGTCGGCGGATACGGCGATGGCGGCCGCGATCACCGTTAACGCGAAAACCTCCCGTCCATCGGTCTGCAACGCGGCGGAAACCCTGTTGGTTCATCAGGATATAGCAGGAACCACCCTGCCGGTGATCGCGGCGGGGTTAGCGGAAAAAGGGGTAACCCTTCACTGCTGTCCCCGCGCGGCGGCGATTCTGGACGGGTTCCCTACGGTAGCGGCTACCGAGGAGGACTGGGCCACTGAGTATCTTGACCTGGATATGGCGGTACGGGTTGTGGATTCCCTGGAGGAAGCCATCACCCATATTGCCCAGTACGGTACCGGCCACAGCGAATGTATTGTTACCGACAGCCATCAGGCGGCGGAAGCGTTCCAGGATCAGGTGGACGCGGCGGCGGTATATGTGAACGCCTCTACCCGTTTCACCGATGGCGGGGAGTTCGGCTTAGGGGCGGAGATCGGCATCTCTACCCAGAAGCTGCACACCCGTGGACCTATGGGGGTTCGGGAACTGACAACCGTGAAATTTCTCATTAACGGCAGCGGACAGATTCGCTGAACAGGCCGGAAACGGTCAAAAAGCACCGTCTGTGCTTCCGTGGAACGTGCCCTGCCGCCTTTGGCCGGCAGGGGCGCTTGGAAAGAAAGGATCACAATACCATGAGCGATTGGAAACGTATAGAAAGCCCTGTATCAGGTGCCAAGAAGCCAAAATCAGGACAGAGCCCTGTCCCACCCGCGGCGGAGCAGCCGTCGAAAAAGGATACGGGTGTTAAAACGGCCGCGTCGGGGACCGAGCCGCGGCACACCGTTGAGCGGGCGGAAGAACCAGTCGAACAACCAGTTACGGTTCCCGCCAGCCCGGAAACCTCTCAGCAGGATCTGCCCGCCCCGGCCGCTCCCCTGGCTGCCGGTACCAGCGAATCCGCTGACACGGCGTTGACAAAAGCCGATGAGAACCAGCGGGAGACCGGCACAGTCCCCGCGGAGGATTCTATCGGTTCCGAAGAGGCCATGGTTATCCGTTCCCGGCGCTATACCCAAAAGGGACGGCGCAGAGGCCGCCGCTGGTATGCCGCTCCGCTGGGACTGCTGGTGCTGCTGCTGGCGGCAGTCGGACTGATATCGTTAATTGTCACCGGCATAGGAGCGATCCGGAAGGCGCAGGACGATACGCCGCTCCGGAAGGAGCTGGAAAGCTTCTTATCCCCGGTGATGCAGTATTGTCCTACCGCTTTTTCGGATATTAACGACAATCCTCAGGATACCCTGCTGCTGGCGGCTATCTGGAAGGTCAGTAAGGCGGAGCAGGTCCGGATGCTGCGGGAGAATACGGAGGAATCCATTTATCCGCCTGATGAATTCTGGCGGCTGATGATCCCGGTCAGCGAGATTGAGGAATCCTATCGCACCCTTTACGGGCCGGACGCGGTTCCGGTACACCGGAGCATTGACGAGGGGGTAGAGGATTTCTCTATTGAGTACGATGAGGCCAACAGCTGTTATCATGTACCTCTGATGACCACGGTTTCTTCCAATTATACCCCGGTTTTTGATACGGTCAAGCGGAAAGGCGATACGGTTACCATTCGTGTGGCCTATGTGTCCAATACGGATGTGGCTATTGATGACAACGGGGATCCTATCACCCCTACGCCGGATCAGGCCAGCTACGCACAGATCTATACGGTGGTAAAAAGCGGGGATGGATGGGCGCTGGTGTCCATTGCGGATGAATAACCCCGTGCCGGGCTGAGACGATATACAGGCAGAAAAAGGCGTTTTCCAAGGAATGAAATTCTCCTTGGAAAACGCCTTTCTGTTAGATTCAGGGATAGGGTATCTCCTTGTCCGCCGTGCCGGACGGCTCAGGGAGTTATTGGGGATCCAGGAATTTTTCCGGCAGGGTAATACCAAACGGACCGGCCAGTTCCCGGAAATTGTCGCTGGTAATTGTCTGGCGCTTACCGCCCATAGAGAGGACCTTGACCATAATTTCAGCGGATTTTTCCACCGTATCCATCAGGCCGAAGGTCAGATCAAAATCCTCTCCGGAGCAGAACAGGCCGTGATGGGCCCAAATGGCCACGTCATATGTTTCCATGAGCCTGCTGGTTTCCACGGCGATTTCCCGGCCTCCGGGAACCATCCAGGGGACCACGCCTACACCGGAAGGGAATACGACGGGGCATTCGGTAGCCATCTCCCAGAGGGCCCGTGTAAAGGTACGGTCATCCAGGGGAAGCACAAATGTCAGGGCAATCAGATTAGCGGGATGAGCGTGGTAAATGACCCGATGAGCACCGTTTGTTACCCGTTTTTTCACTTCATGGTTCATCAGGTGAGAGGGCAGTTCGCTGGTGGGCCGGCCGCCGGCCTCCAGGCCCCAGACGATCCGGTAATTTTCACCCTGGCTGTCCACCTCAATCAGAGCGATCGTATTGGCGGGATCCTCTTTTACGTTGCCCATAAACTTGCCGCTGCCGGAAACCAGGAAAAACTCTCCCGCCAGGCCCGGCACACAGGTGCCGATCGGCGCCCATTTCCGAGGCGCCATATAGTCCCGGATCTGTGAGACTTCGTCTGGTTTTACCCGGTAGCTTAAATTGCCGCCGTTGCGCTCATGCCAGCCGCGAAGATAGCCCTCATTGGCCATATGGATGAATCCACGCACGAATGTGATGTCGGTCATTGCCATGTTGCTCTACCCTTTCTATATGGCCGGGTTTTTGCGGAACCCGGTTATTGATTGTTTGGTTCAGCCCGGTTGTGGAAATCCCGCCCGCTCCCTTGGAAAGGAGGATGCCCCAGACCGGGGAGGCTATCCTTTTCTGCGGCACCCCTGCCCGGCCTATGAACGGGAGGGGTGTGGGCGCTTCCCGTAACCCTGTCCGTATGGGCGGGGCGCAGGCCGTGTGTTAAGTGGTATCGGGAAGCGGCGGGGTTAAGTCCGTTGGCTCAGGACATTTTTCTCGTAGGCATCGGTCTCTGAGATCCAGTCCATGCCTACCGGCACATTCTGACGGCGGCAGAACTCATCCCACACATCCCCCATGGGGAAGGTTTTCAGCTCTTCCCGCAGGGCCATGATGTGGGTAAAATCCCAGCGGTCCTGCATGGAAACAAGGGCCTGATGAGGGGTCAGCAAGGCATCCAATAGAGCCTTATACATGTTGCGGGTACCCACTACCCAGGCGGCGACCCGGTTGACACTGGCGTCAAAATAATCCAGGCCGATGAGTACCCGTTCCAGAGCGTCGCAGCGGACGATCTCGGCAGCGATGTTTTTCAGCTCGTCGTCCAGCAGTACCACATGGTCGCTGTCCCAGCGCATGGGGCGGGTAACATGGAGGGCGATCTGATCGGCAAACAGCAGCATGGAGGGGATTTTATCCGACACCGCCTCTGTGGGGTGGAAATGACCGTTATCCAGCAGGCAAAGCAGGTTATTTTTGGCGGCGTAGTTCATATAGAATTCATGGCTGCCTACGGTGCAGGCCTCTACGCCGATCCCAAACACCTTGGATTCCACCGAATCCACGATGTAGGCGGGATCGTATTTTACTGAAAAAATCTCATCCAGGGATTGTTTCAGGCGGCGGCGGGGTCCTATCCGGTCGGCCGGGATTTCCTTGAAACCGTCAGGGATCCAGATATTGTGCAGGCAAGGGGAGCCTAATTCCCTGCCGAAATAGGCGGCGATTTTCCGCGTTGCCTTGCAGTGGTCAATCCAGAACCGGCGGACATTGTCGTCCGGGCTGGACAGGGTCAGCCCGGTATCCGCCATGGGATGGGCAAACAGGGTCGGATTGAAGTCCAAGCCGATGCCCCGTTCCTTGGCGAAAGCCACCCAGGCCTCAAAATGTCTCGGCTCCAGCTTATCCCGTTCCACCTTCTCCCCCGTAACCGGATAAATCGCGTGAAGGTTGATCCGGTGCTTCCCAGGGATCAGGCTCATGGCCTTATCCAGGTCCGCCATCAGTTGTTCGGGTGTCTGCGCCTTTCCGGGGTAATTCCCGGTTACCTGGATCCCCCCGGAAAGAGAAGAGGTATTTTCAAAGCCGTTGATGTCATCCCCCTGCCAGCAATGGATAGAGACGGCGGCGCCGGCCAGAGTCTCCAGGGCCTTTTCGGTGTCCACACCAATGGCGCGGTACTGCTCCCGGGCGCTTTCATAACGGTTCATTTGATGTCAGTCCTTTCTGTTTCTATATGTTGACCTTGGTAATATCAAAGGAGCGGCGAATAGCCTCCCGCCCCTGTGCCAAGCTGGGGAACACGCCGTCGGCCAGCATCTGGGCCAGCAGATTCCCCAGAGCGGTGGCCTCGGTAGGACCGGCGTATACCTCTTTGCCGGTTACACGGGCTGTCAGGAGGTTAAGATAATCGTCCTTGCTGCCTCCGCCGACGATATGCAGCTTATGGCAGGTGCGGCCGGTGATCTCCTCCAGTTCCCGGATGGTTTCACCATAGCTGCGGGCCAGGCTCTGATAGACTACCCGGGCGGTTTCGCCGGCGGATTGGGGAATCTGCTGGCCGGTCTCGGCGCACAGGCCCTTTATAGCGTCTATCATACTCTCCGGCGCCAGGAACCGGCTGTCGTTGACGTCCACCAGGGAATCAATCCGGGCCTTCTGGGCCATATCGCACAGCTGGCTGAAGGAATACTGGTGATCCAGTTCCCGGCGGATCGACTGGATCATCCACAAACCCATAATATTTTTCAGATACCGGAACCGGTATTCAATACCGCCTTCATTGGTAAAATCCCGTTGACGGCTCTCCTCGCTGGTATTGGGCGTCAGGCTTTCCAGGCCCATCAGGGACCAGGTGCCGGAACTGATATAGAAGGAATGCTGGTCCGCCAGAGGGGCAGCGGCCACGGCGGAAGCGGTGTCATGGGTACCGGTAAGCACTACCTGGCAGTCAAATCCCAGTTCTTCCCGGATTTCGGGGGACAAGCGTCCCAGCCGGGTACCCGGAAGGCTCAAAGGGCCGAACAGCCGCTGGGGAAATCCCAGCCGGTCCAGTAATTCCCGGTCCCAGTCCTTTTGAGCGGCATTCAGCAGGCCGGTGGTACTGGCGTTGGTGTACTCGTTGGACAGCACGCCGGTGAGACGGTAATGGAAGTAGTCGGGGAGGAGCAATAAACGCTCTGCCTCTTCCAACTGCTGAGGAGCCTCCCGCCGCAGCGCTTCCAGCTGGTAGATGGTATTAAAGATCGCTTTTTGGATACCGGTACGGGCGTACAAATCCGATTCCGGTATCTTCTCGAATACGGCTGTATCCATACCCTGGGTGCGGCTGTCCCGGTAGGCGATGGTATCACCGATCACCTGTCCGGCGGTGTTCAGCAGGACAAAATCCACCCCCCAGGTATCAATTCCTACAGAGACTGGGATACGCCCCAGTTCCCTGCAGCGTTTCAGGCCGGCTATAATCTGGCCGAAAAGGTATTCCCTATCCCAGCACAGATGGCCGTTTTTCCTAACCAGATGGTTGTCAAATCGCCAGATCTCCTCCAACCGGATTCGTCCGTCTTCCATCCAGCCCAAGATATGGCGGCCGCTGGAAGCACCGATGTCCACCGCCAGATAGGCCTGTTCCATGGCTCCCACCCTTTCCTATGAAAAAAGTCCTGTTGAGGATATCATATCGGTTCCGGTCATATAAAACAAGGACGCAGTTTGGGAAAAACTACGTCCTTGTTTGCACGGTCAACCTTCTGACACCGGTCCGGATCCCGGTGGGCCAAGCCGGTATTCTTGAGGGCTGACTCCATATAAATCGTTGAATTTTCGGTAAAAATAGCTGGTATTGTCGTATCCTACCGCATCGATGATAGCGCTGACCGACAAAGAGGTTCCGGCCAGGAGTTCCGCCGCCCGTCGGAACCGTTTTTGCTGCAGCAGCTGTTTAAAGGTAAAGCCTGTTTCCGCCTTGATAGCGCGGCTGAGGTGGTACAAGGGCTGGCCGGTCTGGGAGGCCAGGGCGGTCAGGCTGGCATCCTTATACTGCTCTTCGATGTACTTCAGGGCGGTCATCGCCAGCAGGCTGGCAGGGCGCTGGCCTTCGGTCTGCTCGATCCGGTCGATATACTCCGGCAGATAAAGAAAGAGCAGCGCCATAGTGACTTGCTGGATCCGGCTGTGGCCATCCCCGCCGCGCAGGCAGTCTCCGATCAGATTTTCCACCAGATTTTGCACCGGGGGCACATCCGCGACCCGGAAATGCAGCACCTGTACGCCTCCGCCGTCCTGCTGCAGGCTGTCGGCGATAAAACGGCGAAGGATATTTTCTTCCGCCAGCAGGGAAAAAGCCTGATCAAAAAATTCCGGCAATACAATGAAATTGACCCCCACATCCTCTTTCCCGGAATACAGGATCCGGTGGGAAACGTGCTGATTGAGAAACAGCAGATCTCCCTGTTCCAGCACGACGGTTGTGGAGCCATTGATGATATGGGTGGTACTGCCGGCGCACATATACATAATTTCCACGAAATTGTGGGTATGATCGGGGAATTCCGTGAACCGGGTATGGGTACGCATCCCCAGGGTCTGCCCCTGAGCCAGCATGACGCGCCGGTCGGCGATAAACTGGCGCTGACAGGTATAAATGGAGCGATCCACGCCTTTACCGTTCAGGATAGCTTTTTCTTCCGGCGTAATTTGAGCCAGCTGTTCCAGCAGATCAGAATCCATGCCATCCCCCTCTTTTATTCAGCCCAGTATACGAAGTCCTTTGGGATACCGGTTTTTCAAGACACCTCCGGAGGCTTTGCCGAAGCCGGTCATGACGCCTTCCACGGCGACGCCGGTCCAACCCTGGCAGCCCGGCGCCGGGATTTCCTCCCCACGCAGGAACCGGGCCAGCCGGGGGTCATCCAGCGGCAGCTCCAGCAGGGACCGGCAGTCTTGGGGCCGTGCCGCCATGAATAAAGTGTGGCAGGGTTCTATCCGCGGCGGCATGGAAGTTTCCCGTTGGCGGTTTTTCCCGGCCCGGCCAGGATCCCCGCCCCGTATTTCGCCGGCGGCCACACCGGCGGCCAGGACACCTAATCCCTTGGTATCAGGCAGCCCATGGGGCAGCAGACGGATCGCCTGTCCGAAAACGGCGGGATATCCTTGGGGGGAAGAATAAAACAACTCTTTGTATAATTGATAAAATAAATTACAAAACGCATCTTTTTTGACGGGTATATCCAGGGGGTCAGACAGGCGGGAAGGAGTGCCGCGGCGGCGCAATAGGGCAACGAAATGGCCTTCCCCGCCGTGCTGGGGGAAAATTCGCCTGCACCGTTCCAGTGGGGGAGGGTTGTCAGGAAGAACGTCTTCCGGCAGGGCGAAAGACGCGACCTGTTCCAAGGGGAAAGCGGGTTGCCCGAAGGATACGCCGCAGTCTTCCAGTTCAAAGTCAGGGCAGGCCTGAAGGAGACGGATCACCGACCATTCATTTTCCTCCGGGGCAAAGGTACAGGT
>CALWMQ010000025.1 GCA_944382025.1 uncultured Clostridia bacterium
CTCATTCCGCCTTGAACAACCTTACCCCGGCACAGTGCGCCGGTCTCAGGCTATCCAAAAAACGCAAACGGGAGTTTCTGCTCGTTGCGTAGCGATATTGGCTGTTTTCGCGTCCTATCTTTTCATATTTACTTTACAGTGCCGAAAGGATGTAACAGTTGTGTATACGGTATATTTAGTAGATGATGAGCCTTGGGCCCTGAAGCTAATCGAAAATGGATTTCCATGGAAATCGTATGATTTTCGCATTGTAGGGCAAAGCAAGACAGTAGGACAGGCGCTGCAGGAGATCCCGAGGCTCCAGCCAAACGTAGTATTCACCGACATCCGTATTGCCGGGGAAAGCGGCATAGACCTTATCCAACGGCTGCGGGAGATGGGGATGGATACCACGGTTATTGTTCTAACCGGATACGCGGATTTTCATATAGCGCAGGCTGCCATAAAACTGGATGTATTCGATTTTCTTCTCAAGCCTCTTGATTTAAGCGAAACCGACGCTCTGCTGTTGAAGCTACGGGATAATGAGCGGGCGAAAGCGGCCAGGAAGCGGCAAGACACACTGGCCAAACTGAAACCTTTGACAGTAGGAGAGTATATCCGCCGCCAAGGGTTAGGGTTCCAATCCTCCGCGGTGCGGGTGGTAACGATACGGGAGGTTCCCGTGGAATCTCAAGAGCGTCTGCCCTTTGGGGAATACCAACTATCGCTGGGGGATCAACAGATTCTTTGGTTTTTGGAGCAAACGCCTCAGTTGGAAGCCGATCTGCTGAGGCATTTCCAGCCTTTGCAGGGGCGATATCCTATTGGGGTCAGCGGCCCTGCGTCATGGGATGAACCGATCCTGACTCCCATCTACCAGGCGGACATGATTTCCTATCAGGCATTCTTTACGGGGCAAAATGATGTATTTTTTTATCCTGGACAGCAGTATCGGAAAGTCATACAGCTGGCGGATGAATTGCTGCAGGAAGAAACGCCGGCCGCGCAAAAAACTGCTGAATGGCTATATGGGCGCTGGCTAAAGGATTCATATCATCTGGAAAACCTGGTGCAGCTGACGGTATATTTGGCCCAGTCCACGCCTGTGCGGTGCATTACGCAATATACCGATCTGCTTCATAGTTACAGTGACGCGAAAGAAATGGCGGAATACATGATATCCTGCCTGCGAACGGATCCGAAGGGGGCGGCAGCCGATGACAAAAGCTGGCTGCATGACCAGATGGTCCGGATTTTACAGGAACGGTATACAAAAGACATTTCTCTAGCGGAGCTGGCCAAGGAACTCAATATCAGCAGCTCTTATTTATCGGAAATTTTCAGTAAATATGAAGGGATATCATTTTCCAAGTACCTCAATCGGCTGCGCAATACCCGGGCATGTGAACTGCTTACGGGGACGCGCCTTTCGGTGCAGGAAATTGCGGACCTGTCGGGGTTTCACGATTCCTTTTATTTCAGCAAGCAATTTAAAAAAGCCTATGGGATGACGCCCATGCAATACCGCGCGCGAAAAAGCCGATTATAAAGGCCGCCTGCGCAACCGATACGGGAAAGACGTTCAGGATCTTCCGGACAGCGTGCCGGTATTGCGGCCAGAGGGCAAAAGGGATCCGGCAGGGGAAGAATTTGGAGCGGCCTTAACAGACTGATGAGGGTTGTCCATGCTGTTTATAGAAGAGACCGCCCCGCGCTAGCGCGGGGCGGTCTTTCCCGTTAACGGAACAGGCGATCTGCTGACCTCGAATTACTGAGGCTTTTTAGCAGCTTTTCGCCGATAGAGGAAGAAGCCTCCAACGCCTGCGCCAGCCAGAACCACCACTACGATAACTACAATAATCCATACCGGGAAGCCGGTATCCTGAGGGTTCTGAGCGCTGTCCCCTTCCAGTTTCAGAGTATACCGTTGTTCCGCCCCGCCATCCTTGGTAAAGGACAGCTGCATATCCGCTGTAACAATGGTCTGTGCGTCGGTGACAGGGTTGCCGGACTTATCCAATATCTGAAGGGTATAGCCATCGGGGATCTCAAAAGTGTCCCGCAGTTCAGAAACATTCAGCTGCCTGGTAAGGGTAACGGTTTTCGCGGTGTTGTCCACCACAGCATCGGTATATTTGGAGGATAAGGTGAAATTCGAAGAAGCCGGCTGGGTTGAGTCGGGGTTATTGTTGTCTTCATCCGTGGGAGCAGGATCCTGTCCCTGGGTGGGGTTGGTGGCAGGTGTTTCGGTCTGGTTGCCGCCGTCCTGGGTAGGCGCCTGGGTAGGCGCTTCCGTGGCGGGAGTGACCTCGCCCTCATAGATTTTGACATTGTCTACTAAGCCGACAGCATTGGACCGGCCGTCTGTGTCAAACCCGAACACGCTGAAGCCTACAAAACCGGCTTCCGTATAAGTATTATCCTCTGTATCCAAAGTGAGGGTTTCACCTGTGGATTTACTGGTAATCTGAGCTTTTACCTTACTGCCGATAACGGAGAACACCACATGGTACTGTGCGCCGGTGTCGATCATGCCGCCGGATTTAAACATATAATACGGGCGTTTGCAAAGCTTAATGCCGTCAAACTGATCAAAAATGATCTGGTAGCCCTTGGCTTCCGCGTCCATACGGGCAATGATCCCAAAAGCATTGCCCCGTTCCAAGGTAATGTCGGCCTCGACGGTGACATCCTTAAACTTTTGGGTTTTATAATATATTATACTATCATTGAATTTAGCGATTTGTCCCCGCAGCTGTTTATTGCCTCCCACATCGGCAATATCCCAAGCGCCATTGGAGTCAGGATCCAGATTTAACGTCTTCCACTCAGTAACCTTAATGGAACCGGAAGAAAAATCGTTTTCGTATGCCGGATCGGCGGCGGAGACTCCAAAAGCCATCAAAATCGTCAGTAATCCTGCTACAGCGATAGAAAAAATGCGTTTTTTCATAATTTGCCTCCTGTTTTAAAAACGATTCCTGTTCCGGTGCCGGGTAAGGGCAATGGTGCCTGCAGACGCGCCGGAAAGAACCACTGCCAGCAGCGGGATAGCAGCCGCTCCGGTTCCAGGTGATGGTTTATCAGATTCGGAACCGTCGCCGGGATCAGACCCATCCACCACTTTGGTGATAATCAGGTTATCCAGAAAGGCTTCGGTTTTGGTAGCCATACCGGCGTAATTGACAAAGCCTACATAGCCGGCTTCAGGATAGCTGTTAGCCTCATCGGTATAATCCAGCCGAACCGTCTGGGTCTCCCCCGCATCGTCTTCATAGGTTACCACAGCTTGGATCTTGTTTCCGTCCACGGTAATTTTGGTATGGTACACCACATCCAAGTCGACCTCAAACCCGGTGGCGCTGGCCAGCACCTCATAGGGGCGTTTGCAAAGTTTCAGGCCCGCATAGCGGTCAAAGATCAATTGATAACCATTGCGCATATAATCCTGTCCACGGAAAACGATACTGGTGCTGTTGCCAAGAGTGAGGATTACGTCAGCCTCAATGATGCCATTCA
>CALWMQ010000026.1 GCA_944382025.1 uncultured Clostridia bacterium
TGTGATGCCTGTAACTTTCCCCTCTAAAACCGCTCCAACTTCCAATGCCATAAACCTGTGATTTCCTCCTAGAAATATTCTCAGTCGCCTGGAATTTCGACATAAATCGACTCGCCTGGTTTAGAAAGCCCTTGTTTTCGGGCCTCCTGATCCAAATAGGATTCATAGTGATCATTTTTCAGCTGTAAATCTTCGTTCGCCCTCTGCTGATCAGCGATTTTCTGTTCCAGATCGGCAATATCCTCTTTCTTTTCGCTGATCTGCAATTGCAGCTGGATCAGCATTACAATTGTATAAATAGAAAAAGCAAGAAGCGCGATACGAAGAAAAATACTTTTTTTCTTCTTTTTAACGGCTTTCATAGCTTGCAGTCTTCTCCCTATGTATTTCCAAAAAAGCCTAGTTACCCTTATTGTTTTGATTATACAATACCGTACCGGGAAGATGCAAGGGTTTTTTCAAAAAAACAAAGATTTTTTTCATTTTCCCTTCTGGTTTCTTCTTTCTTTTCAACAGCTGCCTCTTTATCGCCTGGGCAGGGCGAGAGAAAAGCTTTTTGATTAGCTTTAAAAACAGGCGAAAGGGGTAACATACAGCGAACCAAAACCAATGCCATAAAAAAATTACCCATTGAATAATCTGGCGGGCAAAGCGTACCACCAGCCGTCCGACAGTAACCAAATAGGCCGTAAATCCGACTGTCAGGCCTACGATCAGATAGAGACGCAGTTCCCCACCGTTAACCGCTAACGCAAATAGAAATGTCACCATGGCGCTGATGGAAAAAAATAATAGATCCTGCACAAAGACCCATTTGGCAGAGGGTTTCATCATCAAACGGATTACCCGGAATACATCGTAAAAGGCTCCCAGCAGGAATCCTACTCCTCCGGCCAGAAACAGCTCATTCAGCTGGCCGCTGTTTGTAATTCCCATAAGCGGCTCCTTTATACCATTATTTGAACAGGCGGCTGAAAAAACCGCCTGACCGGGAGTGTACTTCCGCATAGGATAAGGATTGGATGGATCCCTCCAGGGTCAATTCCCCTGTCTCCACATTGAGGCGATTAATATGCAGTCCCTCTCCCTTAACGGTCAGTTCCCCCATTTCGGTGTAAATCACTACTGTGAGTTCATCAAAGCTGTCCACATCGGATACTCCGGATACGCTTAAAGCCCGCCGGTCCTCCAGCATCAGATGATGAGGCGTAACCGGAACGGCTTTTGTCATATCGTCCTTCATGAGCCTTCCTCCTTGATCTGGTCGGGTAGGGATGCACCTTAGCCACGAAACATCTATGAGCGGCCGGTAAAGAAAGCCTGAGCCAACCAATAGTCCAGCTTGCCTCTTTTGTGATCCCCTCTTCATTCTTATGAATCTATCGAAGCGAATATGCGGCTATTCCTGAACCAGTCTCTTTTCGGGGCGGTATATGTCTATACTTTCCGTTTGGAAGCGGAGACTCAAAATGTCACAAATGCCCCTCGCCGACGTGGCGGGGGGCATCGTTTGGAAAATGACTATGCAAGGAACTTCTCATTTTGGGAAATCAGAAACGCTGTCGACTACCATCGTTTACCGTGCGCCTTTCTGATTCCGCCGACTGCATCCGTCTTATCAGTTCCAAAGTACGGATGGCGTCATTATAGATCAATGTCATAATTGCCCGGCTTCTTTGGAGGCGGATCCATCTTTGGGCGTTGATACCTTTCATCCTCCAGTACATCATCCAGACGTACGTATTGACCGCTTTGGTCATCTGTTGCTTCCGTCATGCCTGTATCTGCGGATGAATGTTGGTTAGTACCCATCTCTTCCTGGAAAAGGGGATTGCCCAATTCATCGTACTGCTCATCCTCATCCTCTTCGTCATTTTTGGGCTTACGGATAACAAAGAAATACAGCAGCACGATGGCTCCCGCCAAGAGAAGCACGCCGACAATCAGCAATATAATAACCACAGTGGGAACGCCCCCGGCTTTACCGGCGTCCTCAGCCATAAAGCCCATGAGCACATAGGTACCTTTGGGGGAAGCTTTAAAGCGAATGGTCCCATCCTGTTCCTGCACGGCTACCGGGGTTTCCAATGTAGCGCCATTATATATCGTCAGGGCAAGCTTTTCGGCACCCTTCATTGAGGCGGGAACAGGAATCTGAAGCATGTAATCCCCGGAAATTGGGTCAATTTCAGCACTTATGCCATTCACCGTCATAATCAAGGACAGATCAAACACTACTGATCGGCGCTCGCTGACCGAATAGGTAGAAAAGTCGGAGACGCCATTGATAGCCCCCTGAATCAGCCCGTCGGAAATGGCCACATGAGGAGACAGCAAATTCAGTGTTACACTTCCGGAGGAATTTCCAACCAAGGCTTGGTAGGTTTCCGACTTTATGATCAGCCGGCCCTTCCCGTCAAAATCCTCTTTTTTCAGACCGAATGTCTTCAGGATATTGGTATCCACAGTGATATTGACGGCGATATTCCCATCCATCATGGAAGTGGTACCAGCTCCCGGCACCAGTTCATAGGTAGGCAGCGTCTCCTGAGAGCTCCCAGTGGACTGAGAAGGGCTGGTAGGGCTCACCGTAATCTCCGGTTCTGTAGGCGCAGTTGTTGTCGGAGGCTGTGTGGAAGTGGTGCTGGAAGAGGTGGTAGAGTTGCTGGTAGTGGGGGCAGTTGTGACAGTCTGTTCAAAAAAGCTCTTATTCGCCCCCACAAAGTTAAAAACAACGTTCTCAAAGCCAGGAACCTTGGCCTTTACCGATGAATCATTCTCGGCCTTAATCAACACGTCTTTCTTTCCTTCGTCCGTATCATCATCGGTAATGCCCTTTGACACGATCCGGCCATTTTCGTCCGGCCGGCAAGTCTCAGAGGAATCACCTTTTACCCATACGGTCACCGTATAATCATAGTACTCGCCGCTGATAGGGCTGCCGTACTGATCCACCAGTACCGCCGTGACATGTCCCACGTCATCCAGGTCCAGATCTTTGATGGTAATATTAATATCCCCACCCCGGACAAGGAACTGCTGTTTAGTAAATTTTTCCTCGCGGCCCGCCGCGGCGCCAGCCGCTTTCAAATAGACCTCGATCTCTGTATACACACCGGGGTGCAGCTTGCTCAGATTGACGGTGAATGTATCTGTATTTCCATTGCTCACCGTCAGATCGGTGTTATCCACCCGGAATCCGGTAACGGTTGCGTTGCCGGATTCTTCCCGGTTCCACTGTACAGTCAGTGTGTTCCCATCAACCTGGAATATAGTGAATTCCAGGTCGAAATCGCTGGGGATATTGCTTGCCGGCTGGCTAGGTTCTTGGCTGGGATCCGTAGTGGGTCCATTTTGGTTGTCGGTTTCCGCCAGTACCGGCACCGCCAACAGCGATATCACCATCAGAAGGCCCATCGCAAATGAAATCATTCTTTTCATGGTAAAACTCCATTTCCCCGCTGAGTCTCACGGCTATCCGGCCGTCCCTTGCGGTTATCCTGTTCCAACAAATGAAAGTGCGATCCAATAAACCTTTTTCCTATAGTATAGTTTATGCCGGAAAAAAGCATATCAGTCCCCCGTTATGGGTTTTCGGCAATTCATTATATAAAATACCACACTTTCCGCCAAATGTAAATCTCTATCCGTCCAATTCCGCAAAGGTTCTTGATTTATTTTCAATTTCCCTTGCATTTTTGGGCCGGATAGGCTATACTATCGACGGTAAATCTGTCCCATTTGGGACACTTTATGAGGTGGATATGAATAGGGCATACGCGGCTGTACCCGCTGCAGCCATCCATACCTTACAGGATTTTTTCCTTTGGGACGGCTTGGATGACACGGAAAAGCAACAAATCCTGTCTTGCCTGCCAGCTCCCCTTTCTTTCGAGAAAGGACAAAAAATTACTACCGAAACACGTTTTCACCGGTCGCTGGCGGTCATCCTGAAAGGACAGGTAGAAATCTTCCGGCAGGGGCCGGATGGACGGCGGGTGATGATGAACCGCCTGACGGCTGGCCAGATGTTCGGTGCCGCCTCCCTTTTTGGGGAAACCGAGCAATATTTTACCGAAATCGCCGCCTGCCTCCCCTCTGAACTCCTGTTCATTTCTCAGGAACAAATGAGCCATCTCATCCGCCAGTATCCACAAGTAGCGGAAAACTATATTCGCTTTCTTTCCGGGCGAATCCGGTTTCTTAACCAGAAAATCGCCGCCTTCACCAACGGTACCGCGGACAGTCGTCTCTACCGATACCTGCTGGAACAACGCCGGGAGGATGGGTCCGTGTGCCTGCCCCGGAGCATGGTGGAACTGGCGCAAGCCCTGAACATCGGCCGTTCCAGCCTGTACCGCTCCCTAGACGCGCTGGCTGACGCCGGCTTAATCCGCCGGGAAGGCAAATGTCTGTTTATGGAAGATCCTGCCGAAACCCCTCCTTTCCCAGAAAGGATGAATTTCCAAGGAAACCCCTGATAATAGAAAATCTCAAAAGCAAAAGGAGAACGCCAAAAATGAAAGTAAAACAGCTTGTTCTGACTCTGACAGCCGCCGTGCTGTCCGCCGCCACGCTGGCCGGCTGTGCCAATACCCCAGCCGCCTCCGGCGGAGAATCGGTTCAGTCTACCGGTTCCACCACCAGCGCCGCCGCCAAAACCGATATCAACGTATTCGCTATCAAAGGCCCCACCGGTGTCGGCATGGTACACCTTATGGATGCCCAGGACAAAGGCACCGCGTCTAACAATTACCATTTTACCGTGGTAGGCTCCCCTGAGGAGGTTCAGGCCAAAATCATTAACAATGAGGCCGATATCGCCGCTGTCCCTACCAATCTGGCCGCCGCTCTCTTTAGTAAGACCAACGGCAATATCTCCCTGCTGGCGGTTAACACTCTGGGTGTCCTGTATATGATGGAAAACGGGGAATCCATTCAGTCGGTAGCGGATCTGAAGGGAAAAACTATCTATTCCACCGGCCAAGGTGCCAATCCGGAATACGTCCTCGACTATATCCTGACCCAAAACGGCCTGGACCCCGATAAGGATGTCACCATTGAATTTGTGGAGCAGAACGATGAACTGGCCACCCTGGTTGCCACCGGCAAGGCGGAAGTCGCTATGGTTCCCGAACCCAATGTCACCAGTATTGTGGCTAAAAACAGCGATATCCGGGTAGCTCTCAATATGACGGAAGAATGGGATAAGGTGACTGATGACGGCAGTAAACTGATGATGGGCTGCGTTATCGTCCGCAACGCCTTCGCTCAGGAGCATCCGGAAGCGGTAGATGCTTTCCTGGCCGAATATGAAGCTTCCATCCAAGGGGCGGAGGACATAGAGGCTACTGCTGCCCTGTGTGAGACCTATGGCATTATTCCTAAAGCCGCTATTGCCAAGCAGGCTATCCCCCGGTGCAACTTGACCTTTGTCTCCGGAGATGCTATGATGAATCAAATCAAAGGGTATTATGACGTGCTGTTTGCCGCCAACCCCAAATCCATTGGAGGAAAGTTGCCCGATGATTCCTTCTATTACAAGAAGTAATCTGCCATACAAACGAATCCTTACCGGCTTGGCGGCCGCCGCTTTCTGGCTGGCCGTCTGGCAGGGTATTGCCATGCTGGTGGCGCAGGAATTACTGGTTCCTGCGCCCTTGGTGGTTTTAAAGACCCTTTTCCGCCTGCTGAGTTCCCCCCTGTTCTGGCAGGCCACAGGATTTTCCCTGCTACGGGTGGTTTCCGGTTTTCTGGCCGCCCTGGTAGTTGGCTGCGCCGCCGCTCTGCTGACCACCCGGTTTTCTATCGCCCGGATTCTCCTCTCCCCCCTTCTGAAAATCATCCGGGCGGCTCCGGTAGCCTCCTTTATTATTTTGGCTCTGGTGTGGGTTCAAACCAACTGGCTCCCTGGGTTTATCGCCTTTCTGATGGTGGTGCCGGTGGTATGGAACAACCTGGAAAACGGAATCCGCAGTATCGATGGGAATCTTCTGGAAATGGCTAAAGTTTTCCATATGGGCTGGATAAAAACGCTGATTCGGGTACGGATTCCCGCGGTGATGCCGTATTTCCTGGCGGCTTGTACCACCGGATTAGGGTTTGCGTGGAAGTCCGGTATTGCCGCGGAGATCATCTGCCGCCCAGCCCTTTCTATAGGCCGTCAGCTCCAGGACGCGAAGGTCTATCTGGAAACCGCCGAGGTATTTGCCTGGACCGCTGTAGCGGTCGCTTTGAGTATCCTGTTGGAAAAAGGGCTTCTTTTCCTGGCCCGTCGTCTGGGACGCCGGTTTAACACCGGCGAATAGGGCTATCTTGCCTATCCCTATACAGAAAGGGAGTGCCTCCTATGCCGATTGTTTTCGATCAAGTGGATTTTTCATACCATACTGTCCCTGTTCTTCAAAAAGTTTCCCTCCGCCTGCCGGAAACCGGGGTAATTTGCCTGTCCGGCCCTTCAGGCTGCGGGAAAACGACCCTCCTGCGTCTTCTGGCGGGGCTGGAACTGCCATCCGACGGTCATATTCTGGGTTTAGAAGGAAAACGGATATCCATGGTGTTTCAGGAAAATCGACTCCTGCCCTGGATGACGGTAATGGAAAATTTGCTAAGCGTTCTTCCCCGTCCGCGGGAACCGGAACGGCAGGCGGCTGCCCAACTGCTGGAGGCCATGGGGCTCGCTGAAAACGCTGAGGATTATCCCGCTTCTCTCAGCGGCGGGATGAAACGCCGGACAGCCATTGCCAGGGCTTTGCTGTATGGCGGGGACATTCTGCTGTTAGACGAACCCTTTACCGGCCTGGATCCTGCCCTGCGTCTGCGTATTGCCCCCATGCTCCTAAACCGCTTTCAGGGAAAACTGATCGTGTTAGTGACCCATTCCCAGGAGGAGGCTGCTGTCATGGGAGCCCAGTTGCTGCCACTGTCCCCTCCGCTGCGGGGACCCATATCCTGGTAAATCCGCGGCCTCTCAGGCCGGGCTTTCAAGGCCCGGCTCTTTTCTTTTTCATGGGCATGTGTCTGCCCGTCTTGGAAAACATATTGTTAATGTTACCGGAAAAGCAAGTGATTTTTCCTCCGCGGGACGGCCGGCTGGGTAAACCGCCTGCTACTCATTCCCATGTAAGTTGGCTTTTCCTCGCAAGTATGGTATACTATACTTCGCATTCTTCCTCCGCAGAGGTGTTCTGATGGTTTCGTTTACTTGCACCCTATGTCCCCGCCGCTGTGGCGCCAGGCGTACTGAACTGTCCGGCAGCGGCGCGTGCCGTATGCCCGCATTGCCGGTGGTAGCCCGGGCTGCCCTGCATTTTGGGGAAGAACCCTGTATCAGCGGTGAAATATCGCCTGATAAGCGCCCCCTTGCCGGCTCCGGGACAGTATTCTTTTCCGGCTGCTCGTTGGCATGCCGCTTCTGCCAAAACCGAGTCATCAGCCACGAGGACTTCGGCCAGGTCATAACCATAAGGCGGTTGGCCGATATCTTTCGAGAGTTGGAACAACAGGGCGCCCATAATATCAATCTGGTCAACCCCACTCACTTCGCTCCCGCCATTCTACAGGCGCTGGAACTATATAAGCCCAAGGTACCGGTAGTGTACAACACCAGCGGCTATGAGCGCATAGAGACTCTGAAAAGCCTTCAGGGAGCGGTAGATGTTTATCTACCTGATCTTAAATACGTTCATAGTGATTTATCCCAGGATTTATCCGGCGCCACTGACTATTGTGACTTTGCTTCCCTGGCTGTTTTGGAAATGGCCAGACAGACCGGCCCTATGATGCTGGACAGCAGCGGTTTAGCGGTAAAAGGCACATTAGTACGCCATTTGGTTCTCCCGGGACATACCAGGGAATCCATGGCGGTATTGGACTGGCTGAAGCAGCATCTGCCTGCTGGTACTTGGATCAGCCTTATGTTCCAATACACTCCTATGAGGGATATAGATGGATATCCTGAACTAAGCCGCCGCCTAACCGTCCGGGAATGCCGGAAAGTCTGGGATTATTTGGCAGGTCTGGGGTTAACCGATGGTTATGTCCAGCAGCGCCAAAGCGCCGGTACCGATTTCATCCCACTTTTCGACCTAACCGGTGTTGTGCGCTCATAATCCGGGCTGCCGGGCTAGGGAACAGATGGTGCGACAAGATTTTGCACGTCAAGGACCACATGGTTGCCAAATAAAAAAATCAAAATTTCTTTTAAAATCCCTTGACAATCACCATCGGATACGATATAATAGCCATCGTCGTCAGTGAGAGTACTGAGGAAAATTGGATATGCGGATATGGCGGAATTGGCAGACGCGTTAGATTCAGGTTCTAATGAGCGCAAGCTCATGGAGGTTCAAGTCCTCTTATCCGCACCATAAGAGGGCACTAAAAAAGATGCCCAAGCGAAAAGCCTTGATTTATCAAGGCTTTTCGGCATTTTCAGGGCAAGTTTTTCAGCATAGATTCTATAGATGCCAAACGGCAAAAATCCTAT
>CALWMQ010000027.1 GCA_944382025.1 uncultured Clostridia bacterium
CAGATACCCAGCATCAGGCCATCCCGGTTCCGCAGCAGATCGCTGACCGCCTCCTTTAGACGAGGGTTACGGAAGGTAGTAGCAATAAACTTACCGGAACCGTCCGGCTCATCGCCGCCGGAAAAACCGCCGGGGAGCATGACGATCTGGGCGGAACGCACCGCTTTTTCCATTTCCACAATGGTCTCCTCAATGGCGGCGGGAGTCAGGTTGCGCACCACCAGCACCTGAGGATCAGCCCCAGCCCGTTCAAAGGCACGGGCCGTGTCGTATTCGCAGTTGGTACCGGGGAATACCGGGATAAACACCCGGGGCCGGGGCGCCTTAACAGCCGGGCTCCGGCCGCCGCGCTGGGTGAATAAGGGAATCTTATGAGGCATAGGGGCCTCTTCTTTGGGCACATTGGGAAAAATCGACTCCAGGGGTCCGGCCCAGACACGGATCAGATCATCCAGCTCCAATTCCGTACCATCGATGGCCACAGCTGCCTCATCGATAGTCGTGCCGATAAGGGTATAATCCAGGCCCTCCAGACACATATCCCCTTCTTTAAGCTCCACCACCAGAGAACCGGCCAGAGGAGCAAACAGCTGATGACGGTCCACCTGCCGGTTGAAGGCGAACCCGATTTTATTGCCGAAGCACATCCGGGCAATGGCGGCGGCCATGCCGCCCTCACCCACCACCGACGCGGCGTTGACCGCGCCAAAACGCACCAGCCGGGAAACCTGCTCCAGCAGATCTCGAGCCTGCTGCCAGCGGGGAAGACGGGTATCCTCATCCACCGGCAGGGGCAGGAAGGCCACCAGAGAACCGGACTTCTGGAAAGCGGCGGTACCGGTCTGGGAGGCCTTGGTCATGCTCAAGGCAAAGCTGACCAGGGTTGGAGGGACATCCAGTTCGTTAAAGCTGCCGGACATGGAATCCTTACCGCCGATGGAGGGGGTCCCCATCTCCTTCTGGGCCAGGAAAGCACCTAAAAGGGCGGCGGCAGGCTTGCCCCAGCGGGTAGGTTCGGTGCGCAGCCGTTCGAAATATTCCTGGAAGGTCAGCCGGGCGCTGAGAGGGTCGGCACCCATGGCAGCCAGCCTGGCCAGGGAGGACATGACAGCGTAGACCGCCCCATGGAAGGGGCTCCACCGGGAGATACCGGGAATAAAGCCGTAAGTCATAGCGGTGGCGTCATCGGTCTCGCCGTGAAGCACCGGCAGCTTGGCGGCCATGCCTTCCTCAGGGGTGAGCTGGTACCGGCCCGCGAAGGGCATATTGACCGTAGCCGCGCCGATACTGGCGTCAAACCGCTCCACCAGCCCTTTCTGACAGGCCACTTCCATACGGCGGAGGTTTTCCTTGAACGCGTCCGCCAGGGGGATCACCGCCAGGCCGGCGGGAACCGCCGTGCGGTAATCGGCTGTCTTATCCGGGGCGGTAATCACAGCCCGGGCCACCTGGGTCACCCCATTGGTATCCAGGAATGCCCGGCTGATATCCACAACGGTATCTTCCCGCCAGGTCATCCGCAGGCGGGGTTCCACGGTAACAGTTGCCACTACAGTGGCCTCCAGGTTTTCCTTATCCGCGGCGGCGATAAAGGCGTCCACATTGGCCGGATCCAGCACTACTACCATCCGCTCCTGGGATTCAGAGATGGCCAGTTCGGTACCGTCCAGCCCCTCATATTTCTTAGGTACTTTATTCAGATCAATTTTCAGCCCAGGGGCCAGCTCGCCGATGGCCACGCACACGCCGCCGGCGCCAAAATCGTTGCACCGCTTGATCAGGGTGGACACTTTAGGATCCCGGAACAGGCGCTGAAGCTTCCGCTCGGTGGGGGGATTGCCCTTCTGCACCTCGGCCCCGCAGGTGTCAATGGACTCGGAGGTGTGAGCCTTGGAGGAACCGGTAGCACCGCCGCAGCCATCCCGACCGGTACGGCCGCCCAGCAGCACGATCACATCCCCGGCTTTAGGAACCTCCCGCACCACGTTCCCTTTAGGCGAAGCGCCTACCACGGCGCCGATCTCCAGCCGTTTGGCCACATAGCCGGGATCATAGATCTCCGCCACCTGGCCGGTGGCCAGGCCAATCTGGTTGCCGTAGGAGGAATAACCGGAAGCCGCACCGGTGGTAATCTTCCGTGTAGGCAGTTTTCCCTCCAGGGTATCCTCCAGGCTCACCCGGGGATCGCCGCTGCCGGTGACCCGCATGGCCTGATACACATAAGCCCGACCCGAAAGAGGATCCCGGATAGCACCGCCCAGACAGGTAGCCGCGCCGCCGAAAGGTTCTATCTCGGTGGGATGGTTATGAGTCTCATTTTTGAACTGGACCAGCCATTTTTCGGTTTGGCCGTCAATGGTCACCGGCACCTCGATGGAGCAGGCGTTGATCTCCTCCGATTCGTCCAGATCAGGAATTTTACCCTGCTTTTTCAGCAGTCGCATCCCCATGGTGGCCATATCCATCAGGCATACGTTTTTCTTGGAAATCCGCTCCCCGTACACCTCTTTCCGAGCATCATAATAGGCCTGAAGGGCATCCTCGATCACCTGGGACAAGGCGCCCTTCTCCACCTCCACCGCCTCCAGACGGGTCAGGAAAGTAGTGTGGCGGCAATGGTCGGACCAATAGGTATCAATGACCCGCAATTCGGTAACCGAAGGATCCCGGTGTTCCTCATTCCGGAAATAATCCCGGCAGAAAGCCAGATCCTCCACCGACATGGCGAAGCCCATGGTTTTCCAGTACGCGGCGATTTCCTCATTGCCCATGGCGGTGAAGCCGGTAACCCGGGCCACGTCAGCAGGCCGGTCAGCAGTCAGATCCAGGGTTTCCGGCTTGTCCAATGAGGCGATACGGGATTCCACCGGGTTAACCAGATAGGCCTTGACCTTGTTTAACTCCTCTTCGGTCAGATCCCCCTCCAGGCACACCACCCGGGCGGTAGCTGCCCGGGGACGTTCACCCTGGGTGAGAAGCTGCACACACTGGGCAGCGGAATCCGCCCGCTGGTCGTACTGGCCGGGCAGGTATTCCATAGCAAACACCTGCCAGCCCGCCTCCACCGTCAGGGTCTCATCATACACCTGATCAGCGTTGGGCTCCGAAAACACGATCCCTCTGGCCCGTTCAAATTCCTCCTGTGACAGCCCCTCCACATCGTAGCGGTTAAGCAGCCGCAGCCCCTTGATCTGGGTCATCCCCAGATTTTCACGCAGGTCCGCAAGAATATGGCGGGCCTCCACATCGAAGCCCTCCCGTTTCTCCACAAATACCCGGATAACCTTGGACATGAGTGTACCTCCTCCTATTTTCCGCCTGAAAGCAGCCAAACCATTCCAGAATATTCTACAGTATACCACATTTAGCGCCGAAGAAAAAGGGGGAAATGGTTTGAAAAAAGGTGAACGGCCGGGAGAAGTTTTGTGCTTTTCCGGCAAGGAGGTTTTCTCCGGGAAGAGGATGCTTTTCTGGGGGGCAGTACAGGGTCGTGTGCCGTCTCCCATCGCGGCCTGGACGGGAGCCATAGACGCACCGGTGCTGCGGAACCGTTATGGGCCCAGCCCGCTTCCAGGAACCCCCGATCGACGCGCCAAAGGTAAACCGGGAATAATTTCGATTGCCCCATCCCATGATCAGCTACCGGACCACTACAATGGTTCTTTTACCGTCAAATCCAAAATTTATTTTTCGTTCATACTCCTCCATCCATATTAACTTGTAGCAGGTATACCAACAAACCTCAAAATATTCTTACATGTGAGAATTTCTCGCTCGTGTTTGCAAACATACGGTTTTGTGGTATAATCCTTTCTAACCGGTTATACCCTCCTTTATTGTAGGGGGTTGACCCGGACTTGGAGCTCCGGACGCTCCTTCTTGTAAACGATGTGTTCTATTTTTTCCTATGGAGGTGCCTGCATTGACAACCAGCGAACGTATCCGGCAGCGTCGGAAAGAGTTGGGTCTTTCCGCGGAAAGCATTGCCTCCGCCCTGGGGGTATCCCGGGCCACTTTATATCGCTATGAGTCGTCAGAAAATGAAAAGATACCCTCATTTGTACTTGAGCCCCTGGCCAGGATTCTCCTGACAACTCCCGCCTATTTAATGGGATGGGATGAGCCGGTTGCGCCCGCGGGGCAGGATCATCATTTTGCCAATATGCTGGAACGTCTATGCGCGGCGTGGGATCGCCCCCCTCAGCGGGTGGAGCGGGATCTTTCCATTCCCCACGACCGGATGCACCAGCTGCGCAGCGCGGGGGTTCAGCCCACCGGGGAAGAACTGGACCGGTTCGCCGCTTATTTTTCGGTACCCCGGGCGCTGCTGGAACCACGTCGGCCGGAACCTCCGGCTTTTTCGGAGAGCGATGGCAATGTTATCCCTATTGCCCAGCCTTCCGCCGTCAAGTCTATCCCGGTACTGGGCAAAGTACCGGCCGGAGTGCCTATCGAGGCGGTACAGGATGTTATCGAGCATATCGATATTACCGACAAAATGGCCCGGTCAGGCTACGAGTATTTCGGTCTGCTGGTAACCGGCAACAGCATGTTCCCGGAATACCTGGACGGGGATGTGGTCATCGTGCGTATGCAGCCTACCGCTGAGACCGGGGATGATGTATTCGCCTACATCAACGGCTATGACGCCACCCTGAAACGGATCATAGTGACCGAAAACGGCATCCAACTCCGGCCCCTGAATCCGGAATACGAGACCCGCAGCTTTACCAATCAGGAGGTTGCCAAACTGCCGGTGACCATTGCCGGGGTAGTGGTGGAGCTTCGCCGGAAAAAGAGCCGGTAGCGATCTCTCAGATGACCTTACCCACCGCCCGATGCCTGCCGCTTCTTTATCAGAGGCGCTTCTCCTTGCTTGCTGGCACGCGGCGCCGGTACACAATACAGTAAAGCCCCGGAATCCGCTGGATTAAGCGGGTTCCGGGGCTGCTTCTTTCCATAGCGACGGTATGCTTTCCTCCATATATTCCGGTCTGCCGCATTCCGGATGCCGTCAGACTTCCTGGGAATCTCACCCATGGTCGGAATAATGGTGGGCTTTGTCCAGCATCATGTCTTTCACCTTCATCAGCCGGGTCCGGCTGGCCCGATCATTTTCCTCCAGCTTCATGGTAATATAGCGGATCGATTCCCGCATCCGGGGAATCATGACGTGCTCCAGGGCATTGACTCGCCGGCGGGTTTTCTCAATCTCGGCAGCCATCAGCTGAACCGCTTTCTCACATTCCGCCAGCCGGAGCATGGTAGGCAGCAGTTCCGCTAACAGAGAAACGGCATCATCCAATTCAAAGGAAGTAAACGCAAAGCCGTAAGGGAATTGATCAGACGCTTCCTCTGTGCGGGTGACCGGATGGAATTGAGGAGTTTCCACACTCATGACATTTCGGGTGGAGACCTTCAGCCCCACCTCCTGCTTGGGAGACAGCAGGGCGGCGTCCAGCTGTTCTTTCTGCATAGCGGCGCTGGCCAGGACAAAATGGCGGTTTGCCTCCCGTAGTCCGGCCTCCACCTGTTCCCGGAGAACCCTATTTTCCCGGACTCGCTCCAGAAATTGGCGCATCAATTCATCCCGTTTGTCCTTGAGCAGCTTATGCCCGCGGGTAGCGGTATTCAGCTGCTTTTTCAGCCGGGCCAGCTCCATACGGGTGGGGTTGACATTCACGGGTAGTCACCTGCCTTTCATTGTCAGCGGATCCCTCATCAGGCGGGTATCCGGATGACGGTATTTTAAAAAGTTCAAGGGGGTGTGTCCTGTATTGCGTGCGACAGCGTCTTCGGTTGAATGACGGCAGCCGCTCCCTTCTTATACGGCGTCGGAGCGAATCCCGGATTCCCGATAATACCGATCCAGCAGATCGTCCCCGATCCGCTTGAGCTCGCTGCGGGGCAGGATGGACAGCAGCTTCCATCCCAAATCCAGGGTTTCCTCAATGCCCCGGTTGGTTTCGTAGCCCTGGGAGACATACTCCTTTTCAAAGCGGTCGGCGAATTCCGCGTACAGCTTGTCAATACGGGTCAGGGCCGCTTCGCCAAGAATCACCATCAGCTCCTTGGCATCCTTTCCCCGGGCATAGGCGGCAAACAGCTGGTTCATAGTACTGGCGTGATCCTCCCGGGTACGGCCCTTGCCGATACCCTTGTCCTTGAGCCGGGACAGGGACGGCAGCACATCGATAGGCGGGGTGATTCCCTTGCGGTACAGCTCCCGGGAAAGGATAATCTGCCCCTCTGTAATATAGCCGGTCAGGTCGGGGATAGGATGGGTCTTGTCATCCTCCGGCATGGTGAGGATAGGAATCAGGGTAATGGAGCCGTCCCTGTTCTTCAGACGTCCGGCACGCTCATACAAGGAAGCCAGATCGGTGTACATATATCCGGGATAGCCCCGGCGGCCCGGTACCTCTTTCCGGGCGGCGGATACTTCCCGGAGGGCATCGGCATAGTTGGTGATGTCGGTCATAATCACCAGCACCTGCATTCCCCGGTCAAAGGCCAGGTATTCGGCGGCGGTGAGGGCCATCCGAGGGGTAGCGATCCGTTCCACCGCCGGGTCGTTAGCCAGGTTGATAAACAGCACTGTCCGGTCAATGGCTCCGGTTTTGCGGAAGGATTCCACAAAATAGTTGGACTCCTCGAAGGTGATGCCCATGGCGGCAAACACCACGGCAAACCCCTGATGATCCCCCAGTACCGTTGCCTGGCGGGCAATCTGGGCGGCCAGCTGGGCGTGAGGCAGGCCGGAAGCTGAAAAAATCGGCAGTTTCTGCCCCCGGACCAGGGTGTTAAGCCCATCGATAGCGGATACACCGGTCTGGATGAATTCCTGGGGATAGTTGCGGGCCGCGGGATTCATGGGAGTCCCGTTGACATCCATCCGTTTTTCCGGGATCAGTTCCGGACCCCCGTCTATGGGACGGCCCAGGCCGTCAAACACCCGAGACAGCATATCCGGGGATACGGGCAGCTCCATGCCCCGGCCCAGGAAGCGGACCCGGGAACTGCTGAGGTTAATACCCGCCGCGCTCTCGAACAGCTGAACCAGGGCGTGATCCCCATCCACCTCCAGCACCTTGCAGCGGCGTTTCTCCCCGCTGGGCAGCCCGATCTCCCCCAGCTCGTTATATTTCACGTTTTCCACCCCGCTGCTCATCCTCAGGGGCCCGGCTACCTCCCGGATGGAGCGGTATTCTTTAGGCATCAGGCATTTCTCCTTCCTGCATGGGCTCGTTGCCGTCCTCCTGGGAGTCGGTCCCGGCGGCGTCCAGCGCTTCCCGCAGTTCTTCTTCCAGCCGCGCTGTACAGGCAGCGAATTCGTCCGCGGCCTGATCCTCCGGGGCGTATTTCAGCCGTCCGCGCCGTTCCCGGGCAGGCAGGGCCGCGGCTGTTTCAATGTCCAGCCCCTTCCCCCGCGCTTCCCGGGCCTTATCA
>CALWMQ010000028.1 GCA_944382025.1 uncultured Clostridia bacterium
CTTGTTCCGGAGGAGGAATGCCTATTGCAGCAGGCGGGCTAAAGCCTCCACGCATTCCTCCACCGTCAGCACCCCATCGGGAAGAGGGATCCCTTCCTGTCTCAAACGGTGGCATAATTCCGTGGGCTGAGGCACATCCAGTTCCACCCGTCTCAGGGCCTCAACCTGGGAGAATACCTGGCGCGGCGTACCGTCCATCAGAATATTCCCCTCGTCCATCACCACTACCCGGTCAGCCTGCACAGCCTCATCCATGTAGTGGGTTATCAGCACCACGGTAATACCACGGTCCCGGTTCAATGCCCGGATGGTATCCATAACCTCCCGCCGTCCCTGGGGATCCAGCATGGCGGTTGGTTCATCCAGCACGATGCATTCCGGTTCCATGGCGATAATCCCCGCGATAGCTACCCGCTGTTTCTGGCCGCCGGACAGCTTGTCCGGAGCGTGCTCCCGGTAGTCGTACATTCCTACCGCTTTCAGGGAATCATCCACCCGGCGGCGAATCTCATCAGGCGGCACTCCCAGGTTTTCCGGGCCGAATGCCACGTCCTCCTCCACAATAGTGGAAACCAGCTGGTTATCCGGATTCTGCAGCACCATTCCCACGGTACGGCGGATTTCATATTTTTGATCCTCGTCAGCGGTATCCATTTCCTTGACCAGCACCTGGCCCCCGGTTGGCAGCAGCATAGCGTTCATGTGTTTGGCAAGGGTGGATTTCCCGCATCCGTTATGCCCCAGCAGGGCTACGAACGATCCCTGCTTGATCCGCAGGTCAATCCCCTCCAGCACCACATGCGGAGGTTCATCCGGATATTCATATTGAAACCGCAGGTTGCGCGCGTCGATCATATCCATTGGTATCCCAGCTTTCGGTAAGGTCTATTTATACGCTGTCAGAATGGCGGTGCACCCCCGCTGCCATACCTTTTCAATCTTCCGGAAACCCGCCGTCCTCAGCAGAGCTATCTGGTTTTCCACGGTGCAGGGGGTATCAATATGATAGGTTCCCGGGGCGGCGGCCTCTCCGGCCGGGGTCTGAGCCAACAGCCGGCGGCTCTGCTCAAAAAATCGGTCCTCCGCCGCCTGATCCGGCGCCATGTAGTCGATCTCTACATACAGTCCGTCAGGCGTCAGCGCCCGGCATAGCCGATCATACAGCCCCTGTTTCTGCTGATGGGTAAAATGATGGAGGGTCTCCACCGATATGGCCCCGTCATAGCACGCCTCCCCGAAGTCAAAGGTAAGGTAATCGGCCTGGATAAGCCACAGCCGGTCCTGCCGATCCGGGAATTTCTCCACCAGCTTTTGGAGCATCCGGGCGGACAGGTCGAACCCGGTGACCTGGGCATCCGGGAAACGGCGGAAAACCGCCTCCAGTTCCAACCCGGTCCCGCAGCCCAGATCCAACAGCCGCAGGTGGCTCTTGTCGGGGAACCAGCGGGCGGCCTGCCCATAAAAATCCGCTGCCCCCTCCACATCGTCCAGCATATGCCGGTCATACATGGCTGCCCGGGCATTGAAAAAGTCGTCCATTTTCTCCAACATAGGTTTGCCTGCTCCCATCACATAAACCAATCCCCATCACGCCCCGCAGCAGCTGGACACCGGCGGGATACGTCCTTCCGGACTTGACCATCCCGTTCGGCAGGGGCATTTTTCCTTCCAAAGGCGGGTGCAAGGCCTCCAAACCCGTGCCACACATACGCGGTTGGGTTTCGGGCACCCTGAGCCGCATGAACTACTCGCCTTCCACCCACATAGCCGTCGCGCCGCAGGGCAGCACCAGGCCGCTCTGAGTCACCGGCAGGCCGATTTCGTCAGCGGAGGTAACCCCGCCGTGGCGGGGACTCACCAGTGTCCCCAGCAAATACTGCATCACCGAGGGGGACAGGCCGGTGGTATAGGAATTGATCAGGAAAAACAGGGGGCGGTCCGATAACAGCTTGGCGCATTCCTCCACCAGGGAATAGATCTGGTCTTCCAGCTTCCACACCTCGCCCCCTGGCCCCCGGCCGTAGGAGGGCGGATCCATGAGAATGGCATCATAGGTATTTCCCCGGCGCTGCTCCCGCTGGACCACCTTTCCGCAGTCGTCCACCAGCCACCGCATGGGCCGGTCAGCCAGAGCGGAGGACACGGCGTTTTCCCGTCCCCAGGCCACCATCCCTTTAGACGCGTCCACATGGGTCACATGGGCGCCGGCCCGGACACAGGCCAGGGTAGCGCCGCCTGTGTAGCCGAACAGGTTCAGCATCCGGATAGGCCGGCCTGCCCGGCGGATTTTATCCGCCATAAAATCCCAGTTCACCGCCTGTTCCGGAAACAGGCCGGTGTGTTTGAAGCCCATGGGTTTCAGCCGGAACCGCAGCCCGGTCAGTTCCGGGGACTCGTAGCCGATTTCCCACACCTCCGGCAGGGGCTGGTAGTTCTCCCAACGCCCGCCGCCAGTGCTGGACCGGTGGTACCGGGCATGGGCCTTTTTCCACAGGGGATGCTTTTTGGGCGTGTTCCACAGCACCTGGGGATCCGGCCGAATAAGGATATAGTCTCCCCAGCGCTCCAGCCGTTCCCCGGCGGAGGCGTCCAACAGCTCATAGTCTTTCCAGTTTTCCGCCGCTCTCATGGGCATCCATGCCTTTCCTTCCGCTTTTTTCTCCCGGCGCGCCGGGAACCCCTTGGCCCCTCCGGCGTGCCGTGCGCCCGGGGATCAGGCCGCTTCAGCCTTCCGCTCCCAGCCGTGCCTTAATCGTCTCCCCAAGCTCCACCGCCAAGCGGTTAATGTCATCAAAGTCCTTCCCCTCCACCATGATCCGGATCAGGGGTTCGGTTCCCGACACCCGCACCAGTACCCGGCCGTCACGGCCAAGGGAGGCATTGGCTTTCGCGATTTCGTCCGCCAGGCTTGTATCCGCATTGAAACAGGCCTTCTGTCCGGCATCCGCCTTGACGTTGATCAGCACCTGGGGATACCGTTCCATCATCTCCCCGATACGGGACATTTTGACGCCTTTTTCCCGGCACATGGACAGCAGCTGGATAGCGGATATCTGGCCATCGCCGGTGGTAGCGTGCTGCAGGAAAATAATATGTCCCGACTGTTCACCGCCTATGGCGTAGCCGTTTTTCACCATTTCCTCCAGCACATACCGGTCCCCCACCTTTGTGGAGGCCACCTGGATATCCTGCTGTTCGCAGAACCGGAAGAATCCCAGGTTGGACATCACGGTGACCACGGCGGTATTGCCCGGCAGCTGTCCCTGCTCTTTCAGGCGCACCGCCAAAGCGGCAATAATCTTGTCCCCGTCCAGGAGGTTGCCGTTTTCATCCACCGCCAGGCACCGGTCGGCATCTCCATCAAAGGCGACCCCGGCGAAATATTTCAGTTTCTTCACAAAATCAGCCAGCTGGTCGATATGGGTGGAACCGCAGTTTTCATTGATGTTGACCCCATCGGGCTGGTCGTTGAGGAAGACGCAGTCCGCCCCCAAAGCGGAGAACAGCTTCCGGGCGGTAGCGCTGGCGGAGCCATTGGCGCAGTCAACGGCCAGACGCATTCCCCGCAGATCCACATCCGTGGTAGAGAGCAGGTGCCGCACATAATCATCCACCGCG
>CALWMQ010000029.1 GCA_944382025.1 uncultured Clostridia bacterium
ACCCTGCTTATGGAGATGGGGCTGCAGGCCAAGCAGGTGCGGCGCAAGGGCAGTTATGTGGTATATTTCAAGGAAAGCGAGAGAATTGAGGACTGCCTGACCTTAATGGGGGCTACCAACGCCACCCTGGAACTGATGAATATCAAGATGGTCAAGGATATCCGCAATACCGCCAATCGGATCACCAACTGTGAGAGCGCCAACATTGATAAGACGGTGGCGGCTGCCTCGGTACAGGTGGAAGCGGTGAAACGGATCCTGAGGACGGTAGGGCTGGACGCTCTTCCGGAGAAATTGAGGGAATTAGCCCAATTGCGCCTGGAAAACCCTGACCTTTCGCTGCGGGAGCTGGGGGAGGCGTTGGATCAGCCTATCAGCCGTTCGGGAGTTAACCACCGGCTGCGGCGGATCCTGGAGTTTTCCCGCAAGCTGTAGTGGCAAGAAGGGGGAAGTGCCGCACGACACGGCAATGATGTTGCCTCGATTTTGGGGGATGTCCGAGAAAACAGACAGCCGTTCAGGCCGAACCTAAAATGTGAAAGAAGGCTTATTGACGGTGACAAAATATGAGACAGGTAACTCAAAAAGGAATGGGATGCCGCTTCGCCGGATATTGGGCGGTATATCGGCCGCTTTTTTGCCGCTGGCCGCCTGGCTTTTTGGCGAAACGGCTCTTACCGCTCTGTGTTTTAAGGCTATCCGAATATCTGAGAATGGAGCTGTCTTGGAGTTGGGGCCGTTCCCGTAAAATGCGTATATCTTGTCGCCCGCTTTGATCCTGGCGGCAGGGGCCGTGTTCGCGGTTTACTGGCTGTCACCAACAAGCTGAGGTGGTGGATTGGATCGGCCTGCTCCCTGGGCATGGCGGCTGTTGTGTATATCCTGCTGCCGTCCCAGATATTGGCCGTTTCCCGGTATGCTCAGCTTCGTTCCTTTTTTGGCGTGAATCTTATACCGCTTGTCAGCTATATTCACCTACTGCCTTTTCAGTTGGCGGAATGTTTGTCCGGCGCGGCTCTGCTTGGTTCCGGGATCGGGTTTCTCCGGAGATGGATTGTGAGCCGAAAGCAGTCGGACACCCCATTGTTATCCCGGTAAGAAGCACCCGGATGGTCTGTCTTAAGGAGGAAATACCCATGGCCTTCACCCACCTGCATGTACACAGTGAATACAGCCTGTTGGACGGGGCCTGCCGCATCACTGAACTGGTTGAGCGGGTAAAGGCCATGGGCCAGACCTCTGTGGCGGTTACTGACCACGGGGTGATGTACGGCCTCATCGAATTTTACAAGGCCGCCCAAAAGGCAGGAATCAAACCTATTTTGGGCTGCGAGGCCTATGTGGCGGCCCGTACCCGGTTTGATAAGGTCCATGGGCAGGACAGCGAGCACAGCCACCTGGTACTGCTGTGCGAAAACGAAACCGGCTACCGGAACCTGGTGAAGATGATTTCCGCCGCCTGGACGGAAGGGTTTTACAGTAAGCCCCGGGTGGACCGGGAACTGTTGAAACAGTATCATGAGGGGCTTATCGCCCTGTCGGCCTGTCTGGCAGGGGAGATCCCCCGTGCGCTGGCCAACGGGGAATATGAGCGGGCTAAAGAGATCGCCCTGGAATACCGGTCCATTTTTGGGCCGGACAACTTTTTCCTGGAACTGCAGGATCACGGCCTGCCGGAACAGCAGGCAATAAATCCTCAAATTATCCGCCTGTCCCGGGAGACGGGTATTCCTCTGGTATGCACCAACGATGCTCATTATCTGAAGCAAGAGGATGCCCGGATGCAGAAGGTACTGATCTGTATTCAGACCAATACCACAGTGGACGAGCCTAATCCCATGGCTTTCGCCACCGAGGAATTCTACCTGAAATCCGAGGCGGAGATGCGGTCGCTTTTTCCGGATATCCCGGCGGCCTTTGATAACACCGCTGCCATTGCGGAACGGTGCCAGGTGGAGATAGTGTTCGGGCAGACCCAGCTGCCGGAATTCCATGCCCCTGGCGGGGACAGTACAGCGTATTTTCGTGGGGAATGTTACAAGGGCCTGTACAAACATTATGGGGAACATCCGGATCCAGCTCTGGTGGAGCGGCTGGAATACGAGTTATCTACCATTGAGCAGATGGGATATGTGAATTATTATCTCATTGTCAATGATTTCGTCCAATACGCCAAAACCCATCATATTCCGGTAGGCCCGGGCCGTGGCTCGGGGGCGGGCAGCCTGTGCGCCTATTGTATCGGCATCACGGGGATTGATCCCATTAAATATAATCTGCTGTTTGAGCGCTTTTTGAACCCGGAACGGGTCAGCATGCCGGATTTCGATATTGACTTCTGTAATGAGAAGCGGCAGCAGGTAATTGATTATGTGATCCGCAAATACGGGGCGGATCATGTGGCCCAGATCGTTACCTTCGGCACTATGGCGGCCAGAGCCGCTATCCGGGACGTGGCCAGGGCTATGGCGTTGCCGTACGCCTTGGCGGATACGGTGGCTAAGCAGGTGCCCTGGGAGCTGCATATGACTCTGGATAAGGCGCTGACGCAGTCCAAAGGGCTCCGGGAGCAGTATGAGAACGACCCTCAGGTGAAGGAACTGATTGACATGGCCCGTAAGGTGGAAGGCATGCCGCGGCACGCCTCCACCCATGCCGCCGGAGTGGTCATCACCGCCAAACCGGTGGATGAGTATGTCCCCCTGTGCCTTAACGGGGATTTGGTGGCCACCCAATACACCATGACCGTTTTGGAAGAGCTGGGCCTGCTGAAGATGGACTTTTTAGGCCTGCGGAATTTGACGGTAATCGCCGACGCAGAGGAAATGGTACGGCGGACGCGCCCGGAATTCCGCATCGGGGAGGTGCCTCTGGATGCCCCGGAAGTGTATAAAATGCTGTCCCAAGCCAACAGCGAAGGGGTGTTCCAATTCGAGTCGCCCGGCATGAAGCGGGTATTGTTCCAGCTCAAGCCCGATTGCTTTGAGGATCTGATTGCTGTTATTTCCCTGTTCCGCCCAGGCCCTATGGACTCGATCCCGAAATACATCAATAACCGGCACCATCCGGAGCAGGTAACCTATGCCCATCCGCTGCTGAAACCCATCCTCCAGGTAACCTACGGCTGTATCGTATATCAGGAGCAGGTGATGCAGATTTTCCGGGAGCTGGCGGGCTATTCCTTGGGACGGGCGGACCTGGTACGCCGGGCTATGTCCAAGAAAAAGCACGATGTGATGCAGCAGGAACGGGAGATCTTTATTCACGGCCTTATAGGGCAGGATGGTACTGTCCAGGTAGAAGGCTGTATCCGCCGGGGGGTTCCGGAACCGGTGGCCAGTCTGATTTTCGATGATATGGCCTCTTTTGCCTCCTATGCATTCAATAAATCCCATGCTGCCGCCTATGCGGTGGTAGCCTATCAGACCGCCTACCTCAAATGCTTTTATCCTAAGGAATATATGGCCGCTCTGTTGACCAGCGTTTTGGACAGCGGCAAGGTGGCGGGATATATCGGAGAATGCGACCGGCTGCGTATCCAGGTGCTGCCCCCATCGGTTAACGAGAGCGTCTCCGCTTTTACAGTGGCAGGTGATCACATCCGATTTGGCCTGCTGGCGGTGAAGAATTTGGGCCGGGGCATGATCGCCGAATTGGTCCAGGAACGGGAAAACGCAGGAGAGTTCCGCAGCTTTTACGACTTCTGCCGACGGATGTCCCCGCACAGGGAGTTTAACCGGCGGGCATTGGAATCACTGATTAAATGCGGAGCGCTGGATGGACTGGGGGCAAAC
>CALWMQ010000030.1 GCA_944382025.1 uncultured Clostridia bacterium
GTAGCCATTTTAATGCCATCCATCCCAGCGTACAGGGCTTCGCCGCTGGTACCCGGGGTAACCAGGTTGGGATCCCCTACATTCACATTGTTAAATACGATGTCCCGCAGGAGTTTAGCCAACGGATACATATTCCCGTCACTCAAAAACAGCATGGAACTGAACCAGTCGTTCCATTTATCCACCAGCATAAACAGGGAGAAGGTAGCGATGGTAGCGGTGGACAATGGAAGCACCATTCGGAACAGGATAACCAAATCATTGGCGCCATCTATCTCCGCGGCTTCGATGAGGGAGGCAGGGATAGAGGAAAAGCTGTTTTTAATAATAATCAGGTAAAACATATTGATGCCGTAGGGGATAACCAATGCGGCTAAACTATCGAAGAGGCCCAGTTCCTTGACCAGAATGTAGAAAGGGATAATGCCTCCTCCGAAGAACATGGGGATCAGTACATAGGTAACCAGCAGTTTTTTGCCAGGCAGCCCGGGACGGGACAGGCCGTAAGCCAGGGGAACCGTCAGAGCCATACTGTATGCCACGCTGGCTACCGATACCACGATGCTGATACCCACGGATTTTACCACCTGGGAAGAGGTAAAGACATACTCGTAATTTTTCCAGGTAAACTCGGTTGGGAACAGGACAATACCATTTTTAACGTAATACTCATTGGGAGCGATAGAAACCATAAGGATATTCCATAGGGGGAAAATCATAATCAAAGCCAGTATGGTAAAGAAGACTATCAGGAGGACATCGAACAGGGTGACCCTTTTGAACAATCGTCTGATCATTATTGTCCCCCCTTACATATAGACGCCGGTACCGTTGATCCGCTTGCAGACCATGTTTACTCCCATTAACAGTCCAAAGTTGATAATGGACTTAAACAGGCCCACGGCAATACCGGTACTGAAATTCAGTTCTCGAAGCCCTACTCGGTAAATATAGGTATCGATGATATCGGCTACATCATAGACATTGGAATTATACATATTAAAGATCTGGTCAAAGCCCGCGTTCATAATATTACCGGTAGCTAAAATCAGCATGGTAAGAACCATGACACTAATTCCCGGCAAGGTAACATACCGCATTTTCTGAAAACGGTTACATCCGTCGATGGTAGCCGCATCATACAATTCCACATCGATATTGGTAATGGCAGCCATATACAAAATCATGGAATACCCGGCTGATTTCCAAATGGAAGTGGCAAACAGCAAAATGATGAAAAAGGTATCATCAATCAGGAAATTGATTTTCTCTCCTGTAAGCTGAAAAAGGATGGTATTCACGGCCCCGCGGTTAACAGAAAACAGATTGAAAACCATAGAGCCGATAATCACCCAGGAAATGAAGTAAGGGAAATATAACACCGACTGAACGGTTTTTTTGAACCATTTGACCCGTACCTCGTTCATCAGGATGGCCAGAATAATGGGGACGGGGAACTCAATGAGGATCCTTCCCAGGGAAATCAATACCGTATTCCGGGTGACTTCCCAGAACTTATCATCCCGGAAGAGCTCCATAAAATAAGCGAAGCCGTGCATATCCGCCCAAGGCATTTCCAAAAAAGTTTTGTTGAATTTGTAATCCTTAAAGGCCAGCACGATGCCGCCGATAGGGATATATGAAAAAATCAGCAGAAAAAGCAGGCCGGGCAGCATCATTAAATAGATATACCGATGCTGCCACATCCGCTTGCGCAGACCGCCTTTCTGGAGACTGTTTCCCATGGCGTTCAAGTATATTCCTCCTTGCCAGAATCAAGCGATGAAACCGTTGGCTGTTACAGCAGTCCCATGATGGGGTGTTGCGATATAGGCGTAAACCAAATAGGGTTTGATCTGATCTCCCGCAGTCAGTTCTATGTCCAGAGATACCGTTTCTCCGGGCTGTAAAGTCACGGTATTGGGAGTATCACCCAAGGATGCTCCATCGATGGACCAAAACACATTTGCGGTGGTTTCTTCCGACCCGTTGTTGGTGAGGGTGAGTGTTCCCAGGCCCGTACCGGACAATGTTTCCGGCACTGTCAAAGACGCGTCCAGATTTTCACTGAAATCTACTGTTATGGGTTTGGACTGGCCGGCTACCAGAGCGAGTTCCCGCTTGACGGTCTGCCCGCCATATGTAATTTCCAAGGTCAGTTGCCCGGACCGGGGCAGCCCAGTCAGCAGAGCAAAACCAGCCTCATCTGTTTGAACCTGTCCTTCCGCCGCGCCGGAATAGTGGATTTCCGCCTGTACCGGTTCGCCGCCCAGCCGTGTTTCCACGGGGATCCGGACCGGCGACTCTACCGCTGCCACGCCGGAAGAATACCCCATACCATGGGGAATATAATCCTCATTAAACTGATACTGGCCGTTTTCGTCCGGGATCCCCAGGGGGAGATCCGGAATCTTATCGATGGTTTCCACAGCGAACTGCTTGGAGGCGGTAAAGCCATTAAAACCGCTTCCGATAGGCGGTGCGTAAGCCCCGCCGTTAAAATAGCCCTTGAAATATCTGCTCCCCACAAGATACAGCAGGGAATACGGTTTCCACGCGGTCTGTTCAACGTCGGTGGGGAAACCGGGATTAAGGCCGGCCTGGAACTGGGCGTTGTTTTCCGCCAATTCCTGCAGTTCGGGATCTCCAAAAAAGAGCGCGAGCTTTTGAAGGTTACGTCCCATAAAGCCAAAATGGGAAGAGGCGCCATGGGAAATGGTTTGGAAAAAGCGGACCCCATTTTCCTGAGCATTGTTATAAGCGGCAATGGGATAAATCCCCAGGGGGGTCAGTTGGGCGGTAGGTTTGACATACCCTTCGGTATAAATTTGGAGCGTATTGTACCACATGGCGGCATCAGCATCCTCAGGAGCCAGTTCCAGCAGATCCATAAAGGGCTGGAGATCGGTGGGGGTCTGGTTACCCAACATGAGGTTATTGGACTGAATCCATTCCAGCATCATGGCTTCCCGGTTGTTTTCGAACTCGTAAAAGCAGCCATAGGCGCCATCAATGGGATTATTATAATCGGTATACTGCTGGGCGCTGATGTCTCTGGCCAACTCCTTGGCCTGTTCCAAATATTTGGGGTCACTGTCGGCCTTAGCCATATAAGTACAGGCGGAGAGGAACATGAGTTTATCTCTGGTGCGCAGGCTATAATCGAAGGTCCAGTTCATATCCCGCAGGAAATAGAGCTGTCGGACAGCTCCTTCAACGCCTTGGCGGCCTCCGGGACCTTCTACATCCAGTTCCTCCGGCAGATAATAAGGCCGCAGGACACACATGTCGAAGGAAACATCAAAGGCGTCTTTAGCCTGTTGGGCCATGGCTGGATTGGTATTTTGCAGCAACGGGTATGCCCGTGCCAAAACGGACATGGCATAGGTGGTATCAAACCAGGTGCGCAATTCATGGGCGGAGAATTGGGAAGGGTATAGGTCATGAATAAACCTTCCGTCGGTTTTGGGGTCATCCGTCCGTTCCTGGGCGGCCAGCACATACTGGAGGCCAAACTCAATATTGTCTATTACCCGGGCGCGGTTATAGGGGGAAAGCCATGTTTCCTGGCTTTCCAGGATATCCAGCATGGTATGAACAGTCATAACCTGGGCATGGAGTTCCCGTAATTCGTCAGTAGAGCTGTCCCGCCAGCCCATTTTCCCCAGGGATCTTCTCAGGTCCAATTGATTAAGAGAGGTGTTGAGCAAGGAGCCGTTGACCAAAGCGCTGTCACCGATATCAAAAGCGGTGGAGATGAGGAGATCCCGCTCCGTGCCGGTTGTAACCACATACCGTCCGGACTCCTTGAAGGCAGAGAAATCCAACTCCCACCAATCGCTTTCCCAATATGTTCCCAGTTGGCGTACCCGTCCCTCATACACGGTTTCTCCCGTATCAAAGCGCCGGACGGCAAAAGAATCCTGGGAGAAGTCGGCATCCTGAGGAGCCCGGATATACGCTTTTTTAGCCGCGTCCGTATCATATCCCACCTGGGAGTTCAGCAGACTGAACTGCGTATCCAGAGGCAGGTTATCCGCGGCGTAAAAGGAATCCACATTAAGGTGGCCGGATTTCAGATTATCGGTAACCTCCACCCGGCAAGAACGGCCTTGATAGGCCTCCACATCCCACACCCGGCGGGTCATCTCTTCCGACCCGGATCCGGTTTCAGTCAAAAGCACTTCGCCGGTTTTAGCGTCGGTCAAGCAGATTTTCAAATTTTCCGTATCCGTACCGCCGCCCGCGCGGAAAGCCAAATAACGGCTGTTCACCGTAAAGGGATCAGAGGTGATAACGCCTTTAAAAGCGTCATCCACCGCTTGCAGCTGATCCGGGAACGTACGGAGATCACCATCCAAGGGGATTTGGCGATCCCCGGCCTGGAGATCCTCAAAGGATCCCTGCATATCGGAAGTGACCAAAGAGAACTGGGTTCCATGTCCTTCAGGGACACCG
>CALWMQ010000031.1 GCA_944382025.1 uncultured Clostridia bacterium
GTTGTCGTATCCGATGTTTTCAAAGGATCACCCGCTGCCCAGTCCGGGGTTCAGCAGGGCGATATCCTCAAGGCGGTGGACGGAGAAACAGTAAATCCTGAAGAGGTAGACGCTCTTCGGGCAAAACTCTCTTCCGCCGCTAAGGTGGTTTTATCGGTTTACCGGGACGGGGCCGAAACCGCTGTGGAACTGACATCCAATACCTTTACCTTCTCCAGTGTGGAAGAGCGGATGATCGGAACTAATGGGTATATCCGTATTCGGGAATTCAACAGCACCACTCCGGAGCAGTTCAAGACCGCCTATACCTCGCTGGTAGACCAGGGAGCCACCCATTTCATTTTTGACCTGCGAAACAATGAAGGGGGGCTTTTGGATGCGGCCAAGGAGATTATAGCCTACCTGATGCCCCGCGGACCCTACGCCCATTTTACAGCGAAAGGTGAGGTGACTACCTTTACCGCCGAGGATTCTTTTGAAATGTCGGTTGGATCCGTAACCCTGGTCAATGGGAACACAGCGGGAGAAGCGGAACTTTTTGCTGGTGCGCTCCAGGATTTTGGCAAGACCATTGTGGTGGGAACCCCTACCGCCGGTAAGGACACCACACAGCAATATTATCCTTTGGAAAGTGATAAATCGGCAGTTCGCCTGACGGCCGGGTCTTTGTCATTGGTACAGAGTAAAAAATCCTGGGGTGGTGAGGGGCTCATCCCGGATCAGCTGGTGGGTCTGACCAGTGAGCAAGAGAAATATTTTGACCTGCTGACCGATGAGGAAGATCCCCAGCTTCAGACTGGGATCGGGTGCCTGGAAGGATCCCAGCCGGTGACCCCGCCCACCGAGGCTACCGCTCCTGAAACGACTGAATCGGAACCTGAGGAGACTACGGCGGCTACGGAGGCGACCCAGGAATAGCTGCTGACCCCGATATTCCATTACGGACATTGATCTCCAATAGGACAGCATAAAGCCATTGAGAAATTAGGCAGGGGGCCTGCTGAAAAAGGTAAAAAAAGTCCCGTGACAAGCGGTAGTATCATCCGTTTGCCGCGGGACTTTTTTTATGTTTTGTGGGATAGCCCTCCTTGACAGGAAAGGGCTGTTATGCGAAAAAAGATATTACAGCGCTAAGCGGTAGATGCTTTCCACGTCCTGGGCGTACAGTGGCAGGAAACGACCCATAGGGCCTGATTTGGTGGCTTTTTCCGCCATTTCCGCGAAGTGGCTTTCGTCGATACCAATCTCACTCAGGCGGATAGGCAGACCAATGGATTGGAGATAGGACTCCAGCCGCCGGATGCCTTGGGTCACGATCTGTTCGGGCTCTCCAAAGGCCAGGTCAACGCCGAACACCCGTACCGCGAACTGGACAAACCGAGGCATACCGGCGTGGCAGACATATTTCATCCAAGCGGGGAACACGATAGCTAATCCGGCCCCGTGGGCGATATCGTACAGGGCGCTCAATTCGTGCTCAATACCGTGGGAACCCCAGTCTGAGATTCGGCCGGTATTCAGCAGGTTATTATGCGCCACCGTCCCAGCCCACATAATTTCCGCCCGGATATCGTAATTTTCCGGATTCTCCAGAGCCATAGGGGTATAATTGATGATGGTGCGCATAGCCGCCTCCAGCAGCCGGTCGGTGAAATCCACATGGGTAGTCTGGGTGAAATAGCGCTCCATGAGGTGGGCCAGGATATCGGTTGCGCCGCAGGCCGTCTGATAGGCGGGAAGGGTACAGGTAAAGGCGGGATTCATAATAGCAAAACGGGGGATCATATGCTCTGAGGCCGCCGCCCGCTTCAGTAATCCCTCTTCTTTGGTGATGACGCAGCTGTCGCTGGACTCGCTGCCCGCCGCGGGAATGGTCAGGACCACGCCAATCGGCAGGGCTTCCCGGATTTCCGCCTTGGCCTCAAAGAAATCCCATACATCCCCCTCATAAGGTACGCCGAACGCGACCGTTTTAGCGGTATCGATGGTGCTGCCGCCGCCGACGGCCAGAATCGCGTCCACTTGATGCTCCCTGCACAGGCGTACACCCTCTTGTACCAGGCCCAGCCGTGGATTTGGCTGTACCCCGGGCAGCTCCACATAGGACAGCCCCTCATTGGTCAGGGACCGTACCACCGTGTCATAAAGGCCACTGCGCTTGATGGAGCCGCCTCCATACACCAGCAGGACCCGGCTGCCCAGCTTTTTCATTTCCCGGCCTACCTGTGCCTCCGTATCCCGCCCGAAGATGATGCGGGCAGGATTGTAGTAGGTAAAGTTTTCCATATACTTACATCCTTTCTCTTGATACAGCCGGATCCCGGCAAAGAAATTTTGTATGCGTCATGGCTGGTTAACAGAAGACTTAAGAAATTCATCCAATGACGTAAAAGAGAATACAGAAGTAATGCAGAATAGCGCCTGCCAGTACAAACAGGTGCCAGATGGAATGCATATATCGGATTTCCTTTTTCCGGTAGAAGATCAGCCCAGCAGTGTAGGATACGCCTCCCGCCAGAAGCAAAACCAGACCGGGCCACTCCATGCGTTGTACCATGGGGACGATAGCCGCTACCACACACCAGCCGCTGGCAATATACCCCACCATGGAAACTACCTTAAATTTCTCAATGCTGACGGCGTTGAGAACGATTCCCAGGACAGCCACGCCCCACACCACCCCAAAGATCGTCCAGCCTACCCAGCCCCGCAGGATTACCAGAGTGAAAGGGGTGTAGGTGCCGGCAATGAGGAAAAAGATGGAGGTATGGTCAAAGATACGGAATACTTTTTTAGCCGTGGGATTAGCCAGAGCGTGATACAAACAAGACATGAGGAAGAGGAAAATCATGCTGGAGCCATAAATGGCGGAGCTGACAGCCTGCCAGGGATCCTGGGAACAGACCAGCAGCACGACCAATCCAGCAATCGCTAACCCGGCACCGATACCATGGGTGATGGCGTTGAAGATTTCCTCGCTGATGGAATATAGGGCGCCGGGTTTTCGTTGGCGAATATTGGACATATTGGTTTCCTTTCTGTAGGGGAGTGAACACGGATGGAGGATGGGGCAAATCATTTGGAGAAGCGATGGAACAAGACGCGGATTCCTTTAGCGATCTCCATGACAGCAAGAGGGATGAGGGCCAGGGCCACAACGATCCACCAGGCGGCAAAGGGAAGAGCGGAAATCTTGAAGACGGTACGCAGCACGGGGATCAGCAGTACAGCCAGCATCAGCACCAGAGAAGCGCAGAAGGCGCCGATCATGTACTTATTGGTGTGGAAGCCAACCTGAAACAGGGAATGGGAAGAACGGACGTTGAAGGCGTGAACCAGCTGGGACAGAGCCAGAACAGCGAATGCCATTGTTTCGCCCAGCCGGATATTTTCGGCGGAGGGGGAGGAGAACAGGTTCTCCAAGAATCCGGAACCCGCCGGGTACAGGAACCGGGAACCGATGGCATAGGCAACCAAGGTCAGCAAGCCTATGAGTGCACCCTGGAGCCCTACGGCCCATCCCAGGCCATGGGCAAAAATCCCCTCATTTTTCTTACGGGGCTGCCGGGACATGACATCTGCCTCCACCGGTTCCATCCCCAGGGCCAGGGCAGGCAGGCTGTCGGTAACCAGATTGATCCACAGCAGCTGAATGGGCATCAGAGGCGATTCCCGCCAGAAGAGCATAGCCAGGAACACCGTGAGGATTTCACCCAGGTTGCAGGACAGCAGGAAATGCACCGCCTTGCGGATGTTGTCGAAGATGCCCCGGCCTTCTTTCACCGCGTGGACGATGGTGGCGAAATTATCATCGGTCAGGGTCATGTCCGCAGCGCCTTTGGCCACATCCGTACCGGTAATACCCATAGCGCATCCGATATCGGCCGCCTTCAGGGCGGGAGCGTCGTTGACCCCATCCCCGGTCATGGCCACGATTTCCCCAGCCCGCTGCCAGGCTTTGACAATACGGATTTTATCCGCCGGGGTTACCCGGGCATATACCCGGTAACGGCGAATATTTTGATATAGTTCATCGTCACTCATAGCGGCCAGCTCTACACCGGTAATGGCTTGGCTGTCATCCAGCAGGATCCCCAGTTCCCGGGCAATAGCAGAGGCGGTAACCACATGGTCGCCGGTAATCATTACGGTACGGATGCCAGCGGTATCGCATTCCCGGATAGCGGTGATGACTTCGGGGCGGGGCGGGTCAATCATCCCCAGCAGCCCTACAAAGGTCAGGCCATTTTCCAGATCTTCCGACCGGCATTCTACCGGCACCTCGTCAATGGCTTTGTAGGCTACCGCCAGTACCCTCAGGGCTTCCCGCCCCATGGCCTCATTGGCAGCGGCGGCCTCCTCCACATGCCCGGAGGTGCAGCGGCCCAGCAGGATTTCCGGGGCACCCTTGACAATAACAACCTTTTGCCCTTCAATCAAGTTGATGGTGGTCATCAGTTTTCGGTCGGAATCAAAGGGAATTTCGCCCAGTCGGGGATGCTGGGCTGTCAGGTCAGCCTTATCCAGCCCATGATGGAGGGCGCAGGCGACAATAGCCGTCTCGGTAGGGTCACCCAAGTGTTTTTCACTGCCGTCCTCCCGTACCTGTACCGTACCATCGGTGCACAGGGTGGCCAGTCGGATCAGGGCCAGTACCCCTTCCGGCAGCGGGCCATCCAGCTGATCAACCATATGCGTACCGGCAAAGAGTTTCACCAGGGTCATCCGGTTCTGGGTCAGCGTGCCGGTCTTATCGGAACAGATCACAGAAGCGCTGCCCAGGGTCTCTACAGCGGGCAAACGGCGGATGATGGCGTTCTTAGCGACCATCCGCTGTACCCCGATAGCCAGTACAATGGTGACGATGGCGGGCAGGCCTTCAGGGATGGCCGCCACCGCCAGGGATACGGCGGTCATAAACATATCCAGAATGTTCAGGCCGTCCAACAGCCCTACCACAAAGATGACGGCACAGATTCCCAAGGCCAGGAAGCCCAGATATTTTCCCAATTGGGCCAGTTTATCCTGTAAAGGCGTATTGCCTTCCTTTTCATTGTCCAACATGGCGGCGATTTTACCCATTTCGGTCTGCATACCGGTCTCCACCACTACGGCACGACCACGGCCATAGGAGACCGCGCAGCCGGAATACAGCATGTTCAACCGGTCACCCAGAGGGGCAATATCCGGTATGGCGGCATCGGCAGTTTTCTCCACTGGAAGGGATTCTCCGGTCAAGGCGGCTTCATCGCATTTCAGGCTGGCGGAGGACAGTAACCGGCAGTCGGCAGGGACGAGATCTCCAGCCTCCACCTCGATAATATCCCCCGGTACCAGCTGGGTAGAGGTAACCGTCTGGAGCGCACCGTTCCGCCACACCTTAGCTGAAGGGGCGGACAGGTTTTTCAGGGCTTCCAGAGCAGCTTCCGCCTTGCTTTCCTGGATAACGCCCAGCAGGCCGTTGATGACAACGATGACCATGATGACCATCGGTTCAATCCATTCCGCCTCTTCCCCTTTGGCGAAGTTATATATGCTCAGCCCCAAAGAGATGAGAGCGGCGATGATCAGAATAATGACCATGACATCCTTCATCTGGTCCAGGAAACGGCGGAAAAAGGTCCGTGGAGGTTTTTCATCCAGCTTATTGGGCCCCCATTGCTTCAGGCGTTCCTCCACCTGCTCCTGTGTCAGTCCCCGGTCCAGATTGGTATCCAGTTCCCGGGCAACCTCCTCTAATTTGTCGCTGTACCAAATCACAGCAACCCCTCCTTCAATATGATATTTGGTAATAATATACGGTTTTCTAAAAATAAGCGGCTCCGTGACAGTCGGCAGGTTTCCCCCTGAAGCGGCTCATACATCATATTATACCGCAACTGGGAGGAAAATCCAACCGCTCCTTTCATAATTCGGAAAAGTTTACAAAAGGAATTCCATGGCTGTTTCTTGACTTGGTTTCAGCGGTTAAGGTATACTAAAAGGGTATGGTCGCCTTGGCGGAGACCACCCTTTTTATCCAGGGATGAGGTGTAGTTGCGGCGACCAAGCTAATGGGATGCAACGTCCTTGAATAGAGGACGAGAGATAGAAAGATCCACGATAGGAGGACAAGCATGGGAATGGAACAGCGGCAGGCGGTGATCGTGGGAGGCGGAGCATCCGGCCTGATGGCGGCAGTGCAGCTGGGCAGACTAGGGATTCGGAATATACTGTTGCTGGAGAGGGCCCAACGGGTGGGCAAAAAGCTTCTGGCTACCGGAAACGGCACCTGTAACCTCACCAATCTGGGGGCGATACCAGTTCATTACCATGGCGTGGGAGCTCCGGCATTTGTGGCTTCGGCACTGGAAGCCTTCAGCCCTCGGGAGACACTGGCGTTTTTCGCCTCTATCGGCTTGGACTGCGCTGTTCGGCCGTCTGGAAAGGTATATCCCTTGCCGGAACAGGCGTCTGCTGTACTGGATTGCCTGCGTCTGGAGGCTCGTGCCCTAGGTGTGGAGGAACGCTGTGAATGGGAGGTTTCCTCCATTTGTCGGGGCGACAATGGGGAAGCGGGTTCCTTCCGCCTGGAAGGGGCCGCCGGAACAATCCGTACACCGGTGGTGCTGGTCTGTACCGGCGGTGCGGCAGCCCCCGCCCTGGGAGGGGGCGCCTATGGCTATAATCTGCTGACCGCTCTGGGTCATACCCGAACCCCTTTGTTTCCTTCAATTGTCCAGGTACGGACCGAAACGTCCTTTGTCCGTTCTCTGAAGGGGATCCGGATTGATGCCACAGTGCGCTTTATGTGGAATGGGAAGCCTGTGGGGGAGGAAACTGGGGAGGTACTGTTTACGGAATACGGCCTGTCCGGCCCGGCGGTAATGCAGAGTTCTCGTGCGGTAGGGGACTGGGAGCGACGCCGCAGCGGAACCATGACAGCCCAGTTGGATCTGTTGCCGGGAATGGAAACAGAGGCGGTACGGCATAATTTGCTCCGCCGCCGGGAGCTCCCAGGGCGGACGCTGGAAGATTTGTGCACGGGACTTCTCAACAAACGGTTGGGACAAACCCTGTTGCGGGCGGCAGGGCTGGTTCCCCTGGCTCGTCCGGCAGAGAGCCTGACGTCCCAGGAAATTGACCGGCTGACCGCCTTAGTCAAGGGATGGGAACTGCCGGTCACCGGGACCCAGGGAATGGGAGGAGCCCAGGTTACCGCGGGTGGCATCTCTCTGACAGAGGTAGATCCCCGGACGATGGAGTCTAAAATTGTAAAGGGGTTATACATTACAGGAGAGACGCTGGACGTAGATGGAGACTGCGGCGGCTATAACCTTCAATGGGCCTGGTCTTCCGCCACAGCCGCGGCGAAGGCGGCAGCTGAGAGCTTAAGGGGCGGAAAGACCTCTGGTCGGAGCGGAAGGAAGGAAAAAAGAAAATGATACGAGTTTCTGGGTTGAAAATGCCCTTGGATTATACAGAAGACCAGCTATACATAGCGGCGGCGAAGGCACTGGGACTCCCTCGGAAGCGGCTCCAGTCCTTACGAATGGTGAAACGTTCGGTGGACGCCCGGCACAAGAGCAGGGTTGCTTTTCAAGTAGCGGTGGAAGTGTCTTTGAATCTGGAGGAAAAGCCGGTGGTAGATCGTTGCGGTTCTCCACAGATTCAGATCGTAAAGGAAAATCCCTTTTCGGTCCAAGAGTGCTCCTGCCGGCCGGACTATCCGCCGGTGGTGGGCGGCGGTCCGGCAGGACTGTTCGCGGCGTTAACTTTGGCCCAGGCTGGCCTGGCCCCCATCCTGCTGGAGCGCGGGCGGGATGTGGATGCCAGACAGGTGGATGTAGAAGTGTTTCGCCGTACCGGGGTGCTAAACCCGGATTCCAATGTTCAGTTTGGTGAAGGAGGAGCGGGTACTTTTTCGGACGGTAAGCTGAATTCTGGGATCAAGGATCCCCGGTGCCGCTATGTATTGGAGCAGCTGGCCCGGGCGGGAGCGCCGGAAGAGATCCTGTGGCAGGCGAAGCCCCATGTGGGAACCGACCGACTTCGTCAGACGGTGAAGGGCCTCAGGGAGGAGATTCTTCGGTTGGGAGGAACGGTGTGTTTCCAGCATCAGGTCACAGGCCTGTTGTGGGAGAAGGGGCGGCTGACCGGCCTTCATGTACAAATGCCGGATGGCGTAAAGGATATTGCCTGTACAGATGCGATCTTTGCTATCGGCCATAGTGCCCGGGATACCATGGCCATGTTGCGGGAGGCAGGGCTCCCTATGGAAAAGAAGCCATTTGCGGTAGGGGTGCGGATCGAGCATCCCCGGCGGATGGTGGACGAGAGCCAGTACGGCCGGTATGCGGGGCATCCCGCTTTGGGAGCGGCGGATTATAAGTTGTCCTGCCGCCCCCGGGGAGGCCGTGGCGTTTATACGTTTTGCATGTGTCCCGGGGGCCAGGTGATAGCCGCGGCCTCAGAGGAGGGGGGCGTGGCGGTCAACGGCATGAGCGCATTCGCTCGGGATGCCCGGAATTCCAACAGTGCTCTGCTGGTGGGAGTGGAACCGGCCGATCTTCCGAATCCGGATCCGCTGGCCGGGATTGCTCTGCAGCGATGGATGGAGCGGGCCGCCTTCCGGCTCGGCGGAGGGGGATATAAGGCACCGGTTCAGCTGGCGGGGGATTTTCTTCAGGGAAGGCCGTCCCGGAATCTAGGAGAAGTGGAACCCTCCTATCTGCCGGGGGTTACGCCCAGTGACCTGGCCATGTGCCTGCCGGGCTTTGTGACGGAGTCCCTGCGTCTGGCCCTGCCGGTGTTCGGGCAACAGTTGGCGGGGTTCGACCGTTATGACGCGGTACTGACCGGAGTGGAATCCCGCAGCTCGTCCCCGGTTCGGATTACCCGGGATGGGACAGGACAGTCCGCTATCCGGGGCGTCTATCCCTGCGGGGAGGGGGCCGGGTACGCTGGAGGGATTCTCTCCGCGGCGGTAGACGGCATCCGTTGCGCTCAATGGCTGATGGAGCGTCTGGAATCGTCTTGATCCAAGAAAGGAAAGCTATGGAACAACTGGATTACGGCCT
>CALWMQ010000032.1 GCA_944382025.1 uncultured Clostridia bacterium
AAAGAGAAACCAATCTTAGTCCATGTGAAAAATGCCAATGCTTATCTTTGTCCATCCAAATTGTGCGGTAAGGGCCGGCTGAAGAGGAAGGCTTTTCATACAAAACACTTTCCAGCATGACACCGGCTTCGCCCCGCAGCGACTGTCAGGAGAAAAAGTCACTAACCGACAGATTTACTGTTATCTGAAGGAATATTCCGCGAACAGCAGGCAGGAAAATTCGTGCAAAACCCAAATCTTTTCGAGAAAATGAATACTTATATTTTGCCTATCTTGTCCCTATTATAGGATAAAATGGGGTTAATCACAATAGGCCACCGCTACGTTCTTTCACTTTTTTGTAATATTACAATAGAAATGAGGCTAAGGGGCAAGAAAAGGAGAACCGGCGGCCTTTACCTCACGAGCTTTCCACAAAAATCAATCCGATGAAACATCATTTAAAGGTAAAAGAGAGCGGATTGGTATGGCGGTACAGAGGAAGGCCTTGAGCCAAAAGCTAAAATAGAAGCCCGGCATCAAAACCAGCTGTTATAAACTGTACATAAAGTTTTCGCCCGCCTTGTTCAAAAGGCAATGCCTGCGAGCGCCCGCGGGGCGGGAAATAACGAACAGAGGTTGGCGCCGCGGTCAAAACCGGCAGCGCGAGAGCCGCGGGGCGGTTTTAGGCACCGCAAGAGGAAGCCGGGTCGAGGGGAAGTACCCCCGTCGTCCTCCGCAGAGGGCGAAACCTTTGTCTGTCCCAAAATTATCTGTAAGAATTTTGTATGAAATACAACATTTTGACTGGTTCTCAACACTATAAGAAAGAAGGGGCTTCCTTGTCCAAGCCTGTAAAAACTATTGACTGGACCCTATACGCCATTTTGCTGGCGGTAATGCTGATATTGCTGGTGTTGTCCCGGTGCCACCCCAATGTTCTGGAAGAGAAGGCTGATAACCCAGCCGCCTCCCAGACGACAGCTGCATTCGGCACGGAGGCCCCAGATCATCCGGTAAATGCCCGTTTTGTGACCTTTTCCTCGGACAAGCCCCTATCCTGTTTGAAAAGAGGCGGATCTTATGCTATCTTCCCATGGAGCCCATGCCAAGCCTTCTATCGTCCAGAGCCGTCATGTCCAATGGGGAGCTCTGCTACTCCTGATTCTTCTTCCGGGATGTGTTTTGCCAGCCATTCTGTCCCTGGCAAAACTGCTGCCTGGGGATGCGCCTTTTTTCAGTACGCTGACCACCGTTGCCCTGGCGTTATGTCTTGTCCTGGCCCTGCGAGGGCCATGGTTTCTCTGCCTGACCGGCGGGATATTGACTATGGTTGGAGCATTACTGGTACGTCTGCCCCAACTCTATCTTCTGCCGGGGGGCATATTCCTGTATGAACTGATTTGTTATGCCCTAGCGCCTTTCCTGCTTCTGGGCACCGGCCGGTTTTGGCTATGGATTACCGGCCGGCAAGGAATTTCCTACCTTTTAAGCATTATCACCTTGCTGGCGCTCAGGCTTGGCGCGGCATTTGGTTGGTACCTGATTATAAACAACATGTACTTATATAACTATAATATACATTTTGTATTTCCGTTGCCATCCCAACTTCTCCGGTTTTTCCTGCTGTTCTGTGGGGTATACCTGATATTTTCCCTTGCGACCTTCCGGCAGGAATCGGATCGGGAAAATCCGCAGCTTGTCTCTGAACCATAACCCTCCAAGTATATCGGCCCCTGTCCCCATAACAGGTTTCTGGGGACAGGGGCCTTTTGAATATCCGCCGCTTGAGAACGGCGGGAAATACTTAAATATCCCTTTTGGGCGGAGCCTCACGGGAACCTATTTCCCCACGCAGAAACGGGCGAAGATGGCGTCTACAACCGCCTCGGAGGTTCTTTCCCCTGTTAGCTCCAAGATGGCCGAAACCGCACCGTCCACGCTGACCGATACCGCATCCATGGTCATCCCCAGACGGAGCGCTTCATGGGCCTCCTGAATACATTCCAGGCATCGGCATACGCAACTCCGCTGCCGTTCGGTGGCCAGGAGCGGTTCCGATTCGCTGAGGCCGCTGATCCCGGTGAGGCGTTCCACCTGGCAGGTCAGCTCCTCCAGGCCTTCTCCCTTAGCCGCCGAAATATATACTATCGGTCTATCAATTGCTTCAATATACTCTTTGTCTACAACAATTTCCTGATCAACCTTATTAACCAGCACAATGGAGCATTCGGGGAGATCCTGGAGCAAGGACCGGTCATCCTTGGACAGAGGACGGGAACCGTCCAGCACCGCCAGAACCAGGGCAGCGGTTTCCATGCGAGCTTTGGCCCGGTCAACCCCGATTGCCTCCACCTGATCCTCTGTCTGGCGGATGCCCGCCGTGTCCGCCAAACGCAGCACCACCTCACCCAAGCGTACAGTTTCTTCCACCACGTCTCGGGTTGTTCCGGGGATGGGGGTAACACTGCTCCGCTGGCAGCCGGCAAGCAGGTTCATTAAGGTAGACTTTCCCACATTGGGACTGCCAACAATGACGGTATCCACCCCTTCCCGGAGGATCTTCCCCGCGTCAAACCCACTGAGGAGACGAGTTAAAAGGCGCTCGGCGGATTCCAGGGTCTGGCCCATCATTTCCGGCGCCAGATCCGGGATATCGTCGTCCGGGTAATCCACAAAAGCGGAAAAATTAGCCTGGGCGTCCAGCAGCTGGTCCCGCAGGGTGCTCAGACAGCGGAAAACAGCACCTTCCTGAGCGGCCAAGGCGGTTTTTGCAGCCAGGCGGCCGGTAGCGCCGATCAGGTCCATCACCGCTTCGGCCTGAGTGAGATCCATTTTACCGTTGACAAAAGCCCGACGGGTAAATTCCCCTGGGGCGGCGGCCCGGGCGCCCGCTTCCAGAAGGGCTCTCAAGGCCCGCTGGAGCAGGTACAGTCCCCCGTGGCAGGACAGTTCCACCACATCCTCCCCCGTATAACTGTGAGGCGCCCGGAACACCAGGGCCACACATTCGTCAATATCGCCTTCCCGGTCATGGATATGGCCGTAAGCGGCGGTATATCCTGGGAGGGACTGAAGGGTACGATGGGGATTACGGGGCCGGAATACCCGCTCGGCCACCGGGATGGCTTCCGGACCGGAAACCCGTATGACCCCCAATCCGGCGGGGGCTGCTGGGGTGGATATAGCTGCAATAGGGGGATCCGTTAAGGGTTTCCAATCCATCATACCTTCTCATTCTTTCCTTATGGTATTATTTTAAAATATTATACGTATAGGACACTATATATTCCCCCTCCCACGCAGGGATCCCGGCTAGGAGGAGAGAGGGCAAGGCTGTCTTTGGAGTCTTTTCCCCTCAAAAGGGATTTCACCCTATTATAGCAAGCCTGGGAGGTTCGGTCAAATTTCTTCCTTTTCCTGCTTTCAAAAGCGGGTTGACACATTCTCAGAACACATCTACACTGAACAGTGTATGCCCTGGGTGGCGTCAGAAGAAAGGCTATGGGAAAAAGAGAATAGGGATTCCCCGCCCATCCCTAATCACAGGGTAATGGTGACCTGATCGCCGTTGCTGCTCTCCACCTCTGCCAGGGTAAGCCCTTTATACTGTTTTTTGCACCGTTTCAATGTCTTTCTCAGGGATTTCCGCTGTTCCGCCGTCAGGGGCGGGAAACTTACCGGCAGCCTCTTCCCTACCCTGTTGAGAATCCAGTGGGCAAGGGGGCTGCCCAAAATCCAGAAGGCCGGTATAAACAAGGTCATACGGAATTCCTCTGTACGTACCCGGATTTTCATCCCTCAACCGTGACCTCCACATGATCCCCATTAGCGCTTTCTACCTCTACCAGTTTGCCCATAACCCCTTTTTCGGCCAGGGATACCAGCAGTTCCAGATCCAGGTTTCCCAGGTTCATTCCCCCTACCTGGGGCAGTTCCATGCCCATATCCTTGGCTATCTTCACCAGAGCCAGAGGAAGATTGACCTTTATCCGGTCGCCGTCCGCCGAAAGGACGCTGACCCGCAGGAGTAAGTCCTCCAGATGCTTCCGGTTTTCCTCGGGGACCATCCGGACGGGTTCCTCCCGATCCCGGGCCAGATAATCCAGGGTTACATGGAAAAGGTCAGCCAGGGCAATGAGTATGGGAAGGTCGGGTATGCTCAGGTTATTTTCCCATTTGCTCACCGCCTGAGAGGTAACCCCCATTTTCTCCGCCAGTTCATCCTGGGTCATTTCCCTTTGTTTTCGCAGCCCGCTGATTTTGTCTCCTAAGGTTCGGTTCATATGCCACAGCCTCGTTTCATTTTGATTTTGGTGGGGTCTGTATCCAGTATAGGCGGATAAACGGCAAAAATGAAGGGATTTGGGGTTGATCCTGTCCACTATTGGTTGTATTTTCCCAAACCAGCGGTTGTATTCTCTCGTTTTGAGAAATCCCGGCCGGTTTGCCAAGGCTGGGCCGGAAAAAAATATTCTCTTCCCCCAACGTTTTGCCCTATCCCAACGACAATATATTGCAGGGCGTAAAAGAGGAGGTGCCGCCATGGAAAGTTCCCCCCAGCGGAAGGAATTTTTACGCTTATATGATACCTATTACAAAGCGGTGTATTTCACGGCTCTGGGGCTTGTCCATCAGCCGGACGCGGCGGAGGACTGTATGCAGGAAGCGTTTTTGGCCCTATGGAAGGAGCTGGGAAAAGGGACGGTTATCCATAATCCGGGAGGCTGGCTGCTTCAGGTAGCGCGCAACCAGGGAATCAGCCGACTGAGGGGGCTCTATACCCTAACGCCGCTGGAGGAAGCGGAGGAACTGTCCACCCCGGGGGACGCGGCTACCCGGGAGGTTGAGGAAGAGGCGTTTATCCATCATATACTGGCAATGCTGCCGCCGGCGGAACGGGATGTTTTTGTGCTCCATGTCCAGGGCGGTCTGAAGCTGGCGGAGATCGCTAAAATCCTGGGGATTCCCGCCGCTACCGCGAGATGGCGGTTTGCCAACGCTCGAAAGAAACTGAAAAGCGTCCTGCGGTTGGAACAGGAACGGGAAAAGGGAACCTTTTTGCAGAAAGGATGAAGAGGATGAATCTGTTTTCATTTAACCGGATGTGCCGTCGGGCAGCCCGGCATGCCCCTTATCATCCGGAAAAGTTTATAGGAGAATATCGGCAAGAGGCCGGCCGGGCACGGCCAAGAGGAAACTTCTGGCCCCGGTTAGCCACCATTGGGGGTACGGCACTGGTAGCGGCCGCCGCTGTGGCGATTACCCTGTGTACTCCCCTGTTCCGGGAACGGCCTGTTACGGTTGTTCCCGGTTCGGACGGATCACTGCCGTCGGGCAGCTCCTCCGTGGATATCTTAGTGGACGTACCGGAGCAGGCGGAACTGCTGCGGCTGGAGAAGCTGTGGAATACCCTGTATCTTGTGGGCAATACCTATTCTCCCGCTGGTCAGGCCGACCCGCAGCATATGATGATGCTTCTGCACCTGCTGGGCGGCACCGCCTTTCAGGGCAGTATTGTCCAAGGGTTCCAGGACGCCTTGGGAGACCTGGAAGCCTCACGCCGCTTGGGGCTGGGTGAGAACCTGGACATGGATGGAGGGCGTCGTCTCTACTGCAAGATTTCCCTTGGGGATGCCAACCGCATCGCCAAAGAATACTTTGTTGGCCTGACATTCCAAGCGGAGGATTTTCCCACACAGTACGTCAGCGATGGGGACGAAACCGGGCAGTGGATCTATGACCAGGAGACCGATTCGGTGTATTTGGCCATCGGCGCTGTAGGGTTCGCCAATCCGTATAACCGCTATATTGTGTGCCAGCGGGAAACGGAAGGGACCCTAATCCACTATCAAATGGTAGGCGTATACACAGAGTCGGAGGAAATCCAGGGGCTGGACAAGGCGGAAAGCTTTGGGGAGTACCAGGAAACATTGGCGCGGCTGGCCTTCAGTGGGGAGGCGGTTCCCAGCGCCCTGTTGGATGTGACGATCAGATTAACGGACAACGGCTGGATGGCGGTGGAAGAGGCGGCGCTGACCGAGGAGAGCGGCAATGGAGAGATAGAGGAACAGGCCATGGAACGGCTGAAAAGCTCCTCCCTGCTGAAGGAGTTCCAATGGATAGGTACCGGCAGTGCCGAAAAGCTTCTTTGGCTGCAGGATGTGCTGCGGGAATTCTGCCCGGTCCAGCCAGGAAAAGAAGGCTGGTCTCTTGAAAATGTCAAAGAAGATCCATTCGGCTTTATGGACGCCTATTTCTGGCTTCTGGTTGATCTTCAGGAGCGGGATCAATACCTTTTTTCCTACGATGACCCGGATTACCGGGATGTGGTAGAGAGGTTATCCCTTTCCGTGCCCATGAGCGAGGAGGAATATGGTGTCAAGGAGACCCAGTTTGATTTGATTTATCGTTTTCCGCTGGAGGAGCTGAATACAGGTATTGCCCGGTTTTTCCAGGGGATCCGCTTGGCGCCTGAGGATTTTCCCACCGCTGTCCCGGAAGGCTATACCAGTGAAAGGGCGTTTGTATACGATGCTGTGACCGGCTGTGTCTATATGCCCTGCGCCGCCACAGGCAGGGAAGATCCTCAGCCCCTGCTGCTGATCTGTGAGGAAGAGCAGTCCCAAAACGGCAGGCTCAGCTATACCATGCTGGGTATCGAGATGGAGTATGGCAATGAGTTCTTCCGGCAGGAGGATGAGTATGCTACTTTGGGCGTATCCAGCCGTTTTGGGGATTTTCAGCAGCGGCTGTGGAAATTTGCCCAAGCCAACCCGGATGAGATCCTCTATAGTGCCCAGGTGACGGTAGAGACGTCTGGGGATAGGTACATCATTGTATCTCTGGAAACTGCCCCCCTGAATTCAGGAGATGCGGATGATCTTCAGCAAGCGAAGGAATTGCTGGAAGCTTCCCAAAGCCTGCGGGCGGCCTATGGGGTGCCGGCTTTATAAACTGAATAGAAAAGCTCTTTCGGAGTATATTGTTCTGCTCCGGAGGAGCTTTTTTTATTTCCGCCGTCTGCGGAGCACCAGGACAGTCAGGATAATCGCCAATATTCCGGCTCCCGCCATACCAGCGGCAGCCCAGGCGCCCGGTATGGCATCGGATACGGCGGGAGAGGGTGATACGGTAAGGAAAGATGTAGTGCAAAGGGTGGTGGAATTTTCAGGGGCAATAGAAGCGGTTGAGGAGGATGTACTGGTGGTTTGGGATTGGGTAGGTCCGGGAGCGGCCACCGGCCAGTTCTCCCCATCCAGTCGAGCCAACAGCAGACCGGCAATCGCCGTATGTCCGGCTTCGGAAGGATGGATATGGTCGGCGGCAATATACTCTGGATGGCCGTCAAAAGCCTCCGCCACCTCCAACAGCTCATAAGCGCCGGGATTCTCCAGCAGGTAATCCCTATATACCTGGTTCAGCTGGGAGATCATCCCGCCAACAGGCTCTCTCAGAGGGCCGTAAAAAGGGTTGTATAGGGTTTGGAGCAGAATAGGCGCCTGTGGGTTGTACATCCGGATCCGGTAAAGAATGTCCTCCAGGTTTTCTTCCAGTTCCCGAAGGATTTCCTGCAGCACATGGGTATTGCCATGAGCGGCCTGTTCCAGCATCCGGTCTGCCTGGCGCAGAAAATCATTTCCTCCAATAGAGATGATGATGATCTGTGCCTGGGCCAGCTGTTCTTTCAGGGAATCGTTAAAGGTAAGGAGGGATCGAAGGTCTTGGGACATATACCCATTGACAGCCCGGTTCACCAGAGTATATCCCTGTTGGCTGGCGGCCAAGGCCGCATAACATTGGGTTTCCGGGTGCTCCAGGCCGTAGCCGGAGGCAATGGAATCCCCCAGCACCAGCATAAGGAGCGGTTGATCCTCTGCGGCCGCGGGCAGATGGAAGCTGATTGCTATCAGCAGTCCGGAAAGCAGGGCAAGCCATCGTTTCATAGTCCTCCTCCTTCCTTGAGTGCGTTTTACTGTATGCAATTCAAGGGGCGGGCATACATAACAAAGTGTATAAAATTAAGGTTTTTCTCTTATTGTATAAAAACAGCGGCGGATAAACCGCCGCTGTCAGCGTAAATGTGAGGGTTCGTACATCAGGGAGCATGGCGGGGGCGCTGGTCCTCGGCGTCCTCTTGCGGTGCCCAAAACCGTCTCCCGCCGCTTTCGCGGCTGCCGGTTTTGACCGCGGCGCCAACCCCTGCTCGCTGCTTCCCGCACTGCGGGCGCTCCCAGGCTCCCCCTTGCGGTGCCCAAAACCGTCTCCCGCCGCTTTCGCGGCTGCCG
>CALWMQ010000033.1 GCA_944382025.1 uncultured Clostridia bacterium
CTATCCACAGAAAATCCCCGGCCTCCCGGGAATTTCTGTGGACTATTTTCTCGCCCATCCTAGACCAAAAGCGGGCACAGGCCCGCTTTTGGATTTCACGGCAGGACTCCCTCCGGCCCAACCGGCCCATGGCCGGCCTGGTGCCTGACAGAATCCTTATTTATCGTTGAGGCAGGCGATGCCCGGCAGCTCCAAGCCCTCCAGGAATTCCAGGGAGGCGCCGCCGCCGGTGGAGATGTGGGTCATCTTGTCGGCAAAGCCCAGCTGCTCCACCGCCGCGGCGGAATCCCCGCCCCCGATGATGGAAATCGCCTGGGACTCAGCGATAGCCTTGGCCACAGCGATGGTGCCGCCGGCGAAGGGCGCCATCTCAAACACGCCCATGGGCCCGTTCCACACTACGGTGCCGGCATCCTTGACCGCGTCGGCGAACAGAGCCTGAGTCTTGGGCCCGATATCCAGACCCATCCAGCCGTCATCAATATCTCCTTCAAACACCTTGGTATTGGCGTTCACATCGAAGGCATCCGCGGCAATGTTATCCACAGGCAGCAGGAATTTTACGCCCTTGGCTTCCGCTTTGGCCAGAATCTCCTTGGCCAGATCAACTTTATCCGCCTCAAATTTGGAATCGCCGATTTTGTTTCCGGTGGCGGCCTTGAAAGTGTAGGCCATGGCGCCGCCGATAATCAGGGTGTCCACCTTATCAATCAAATTGGTGATGACCCCGATCTTATCCGAAACCTTGGCGCCGCCCAGGATCGCTACGAAAGGACGCTTGGGATTCGCCAGCGCCCCGCCCATGATGGAAATTTCCTTCTGGATCAGATAGCCGCACACGGCAGGCAGGTAGTCGGCCACCCCCGCGGTAGAGGCATGGGCACGGTGAGCCGTACCGAACGCGTCGTTCACATAGATATCCGCCAGGGATGCCAGTTTCTTGGCATACTCAGGATCGTTCTTGGTCTCCGCCTTATAGAACCGCACGTTTTCAATCATCATGACCTCGCCGGGCTTCAGCGCGGCGGCCATGGCATGGGCTTCGTCCCCAACGATATCATGGGTAAACTTAACCTCTTTGCCCAGCAGCTCGCTCAGCCGTTTCGCTACCGGCTCCAGGGTAGCCTTCTTTTTGGATTCCTCATCGTCCTCCTTGGGACGGCCCAGGTGGGAGCACAGGATAACGGCGGCGCCGTGGTTCATCAGATATTGAATCGTGCGCAGGGATTCACGGATACGTTTGTCATCGGTGATGACGCCATCCGCCAGCGGAACGTTGAAATCGCAGCGAACCAGCACTTTTTTGCCATTTACATCGATGTCTTCAATGGTCTTTTTGTTCAGGGCATTCATTTCAGAACAATCCTTTCTTCTTTTGATTTCCCCGGGATGGAAACAGGTGGTTACGGGGAAAAACGGCTTACGCCTTCCAATCCCTTATTTTACTGTATTATTCCCGGATTTGCAAGAGAAAAAGCGGATTTTTGGCAAGGTATACCGCCTCACGAAAAACCTTTCCGGTTTATCGGGCCTGCCCCAGCATACGCCGGACCGGTTTCAGGGCCATAGCCATCAGCGGAATGAGAATCGCTGTCAGGATCAACCCCTTCAGCGCGTTAAACGGTACGCTCACCCACGCCGCCGCCACGGCCTCCGCCGGCCCCAAAGGCGTGTTTAGGAAAAACTCAAAAAACAGGGGGGCAATCACCCAGTTGCTGAAAAATCCCACCACCAGTATGGAGACAATCCCGGCCGCACAGGGCAGCACCAGTTTCCATGACAAGGGCGTTCCTTTCCGATCCATCAGCCTGTACAGCAGGGCGTATGGCAGGATATATCCACAGCCTATCAGAAAATTCTGCAGGTTGCCGAACCCCATTTGGGTCCCCATCCCCCGGATCAGCATTTCCAGAAGGTTTTTGATCAGCTCCACCATCACCCCGCAGGCCGGCCCGAATACCACCGCTCCAAACGCCGCCGGCACATCGCTGAAATCCATTTTCAGGTAAGCCGCTGACGGCAGCATCGGGAATTCCAGCAGCAGATACACCACAAGGGATATCGCCGACAGCGTCGCGGTTGCCACCATGGTCACTAAGGGGTTTTTACTCGTTTGTCTGTTCATACCTGATCTTCTCCTTTTCGTCCGCGCTCTCTCTGGACGCGAAAACCCCCACAGAATCTTTCTGTGGGGGTTCCAAACGTACACAAACCCGCGGCATCACTTTTTGCCGCTTTTGTGTGCGTCTTCTTCCATCCGGACTGTACCCCGAATGATCAGAAAATGACCATCCGGCCGCCAACCGTGCCTAACGCACCGTTAGCGGGAGGCTTTTATCAAAAAAGCCTCCACCGTCGGCTCTGGACTCTCACCAGATCAATGGCAGGCAGATATCTCTGCCGCCACTCGCGGGCTTACCTGTGAACAGGCTCACCGCCGGTGGGGAATTTCACCCCGCCCCGAAGACAGCGTATTCTATTTTCTTTACAGTTTACCCCTGTTTCTCTTTCCCGTCAAGTACCTCCGTGGATTTTTTTATCCGGCGCCGACAGCACACCCTCGCCGGTTTCCCACGGCTTGGCGGAAAATTTCCGTCTGTCCCGCCTGTTCACGCCCCATCCGCGTCAAAGGCCGCATACATAATGTTGGTCGCGTGATCCGATACCCGCTCCAGATCGGTCAGGATATCCACAAAAATCATACCTGTTTCCGGGAAACACTCCATCTTGCTCAGCCGCTGGACGTGGTGCTCCCGCAGCGCTACCACCAGCTCGTCAATTTCATCCTCCTGGGACGCGATATCGTCCCGTACCGTCTGATCCGGCTCGTTTTTCAGGAAAAACCCTATCGATTCATCTACGATTTTCAGGGTACGGCTCCACATATCCTTTACCTCAGCCATGGCGTCCTCCGAGAAAGGCGGCCGGTCCCCTCCCAGCGCCTGGGAATATTCCTCAATGTTTTCCGCGTGGTCACCTATCCGTTCCAGATCGTTGACCACATGAAACAGGGAGCCTACCCGCCGGGAATCCGCTTCCAGCAGATCCAGCGCGTGGATCTTTACCAGGTACCCGGTAATATTATGGTTGAGATAATTCAGTACCTGTTCATTCTGCTTGATCTGCTGCACCTTATCAGGACTGGGCTTGAAAAAGGTTTCCATAGAAAGGTTGAAATTGTTCCGGGCAATCTGTGCCATCCGCTCGACCTCTTTGAGCACCTGGGCAACCGCGATAGCAGGCGTATGGAGAATCCTCTCGTCCAAATAATGCAGCCGCATCTCCTCATATTCGCTGTCCCTTCCCGGAACCAACCGGGTAGCCAGTTTTACCAGATATTTGGCGAATGGCAGCAACAGCACTGTTACCACTATATTAAACACAATATGCGCATAGGAAATCTGCATCTTGGGATCCCCTGTCAGCGCCTCAATCCATTGCACATACGGTACGAACATGGTCACCGGGATAAAAATCAGGGTGCCGATCACATTAAACAGAAGATGGATCATAGCGGCCCGCTTACCCGCCCGGTTAGTGCCTATCGACGCCAGCAGTGCTGTTACACAGGTACCGATGTTCTGCCCAAACAGGATATAAATAACCCCTCCCAGGTTCACGGCGCCGCTGGCCGCTAACGCCTGCAGAATCCCTACTGAGGCTGACGAGGACTGGATAATGGCGGTCAGCAGCGCTCCCATGAGAATCCCCAGCACAGGATTCGAGAAAGACGCCATCATATCCCGGAACCAGGCGATCTCTTTCAGCGGCTCCATGGCCCCGGACATCATGTCCATACCGGTGAACAGGATGCCAAACCCAACCACCACCATACCAATGTGCTGAGCCAGCTTCTTTTTGAAAAACATGATCAGCACTACGCCTAGAAACAGCGCCACCAGTGCCAAGTCATTGATATTCAACCCGATCAGAAAGCTGGTGACCGTGGTGCCGATGTTGGCTCCCATAATGATATATACCGCCTGCTCCAGCTTGAGCAGCCCCGCGTTCAGAAACCCTACAACCATGACCGTGGTTGCCGAGGAGGACTGAATCGCCCCCGTCACCACAAGCCCTACCAGTACTCCCAAAAGGGGATGGGATGTGATTTTCTCCAACAGTTTTTTTAACCGGGACCCGGCTACAGTTTCCAGGCCTTCTCCCATGAGCTTCATTCCGAACAGGAACAACCCCAGTCCGCCGGCCAGTGACAAAACCATCTGCTGAACGTTCACGTGGTTTCCTCCCTCAAACATCCTCTGAGTACAAAAACATTATAGTTGTATCATGGCAATGTTAAATCTATGTTAAAAAACAAGATGTTTTCTTATCCTGTTGCAATCCCCCGCATAAACGCGAAACGCGCGGGGCCGGAATCATCCGACACCCGCGCTTTCATGCCCGGATCTATTCGCCTTGCTCCGGCTCCTCCAGCCGTATGCCTTCCTGATGGAAAAAGCCCTGGAGATTGCCCATAGCTTGTATCAGCGCCTCTACCTGTTCTTCCGGCAGGTTCTGGATCACCGCCCGTGCCATCCGCCGGTGGAATCGCTGATGGGCGTAGGCCAGCACCTTGCCCCGGTCCGTAAGCCGCACTCGCACCACACGCCGGTCCGCCGTTCCCCGCACCCGTTCCACCAGGCTCTTTTTCTCCAGCCGGTTCAGCGCAATCGTCATGGTGCTGACCGTCACTCGTGAAGCCGCCGCCAGCTCCGATATGGTCGGCAGCTCTCCTTCCCCGATGGCGTCCAGCAGATGCATCTCTGTAACCGTCACCGTCTCCCGGGTCGCCAGCCGCAGCGACTCCTCCTCCACCTTCAATATCTCATTGAATGTCTCTACCAACAGCTTGTTCAATGCCGTTAACCGTTCGTCCACAGTTTGTCCTCCTTACTCCCTCTGCCCGGCGGTCACGCCGCGTTCCCCGCTTTTCCCCGCCGCAGGAACACCGTCCTTAACCGCCGCTTTTGCGTCCCCTTCTTCTCCATGCACAGCCGCAGCATGGAGCTGGCCGCTTCTGTTCCCAGAGACAGGGCGTAATCCAGGTCTCCCGCCGGAGAATAACTCCCCGGTTCCCGGCCCGCCAACGCTGACTCCATCAGCCGGATCAGCTCTACCGAATCCCCCGCGCCATAAAAATCAACCAGGTTTTTCAGGCTCCCAATCCCGGCAACCTTCCCCTGCTCCTGTTCATACGCCCGATGCTCCCGCAGCGTTCCGCGAAAATCCGAGGTGTGAACATAACAGCTGAAATCACATAAATAATGAATGATAATCCCCAACCGCAGGCTCCGCCACCGGGATAAGGCCTTATCACGGCCGATCCCCTTGCGGCAAAAACGGCGGATCATCCGTTCTACCATCAGCCCCGCGGAGTCCCGCTGATGCAGATGCAGTACCCTTTGATGGGTACAGTCAGGGTACACGTTCCCCAACGCAAACCACCGGGGATGAATACAGATCGGCAGCCGCCCTTCACAGCCTTCCCGGATCTGTTCCGAAAGGCGGCGGTGAATTCTATATTTCAACTGCGCTACACTTCCTCTATTCCAGTCAGCGGTTAAAACCGCCTCTATCTGTCATTATACCTATACCGCCGGGAAAATGCTATAGGTAAAAATGGGGAAGTTTCTCCCATGAAAAAACGCTTCCCTTTGTTTACCCTTCCTCCCGGGAGCCAAACTGCATCCGGTAAAGCCGGGCGTAGGCGCCGTCCCGTTCCATCAGCTCTTCATGGGATCCCAGTTCCCGGATACCGCTGGCGTCAATAAAGGCGATCTGGTCCGCCCCCCGGATGGTGGACAGCCGGTGGGCTATCACCAGGGTCGTCCGCCCCTGAGAAAGCTTGTCAAAGGCTTCCTGAATATGGGCTTCCGTAATGGTGTCCAGCGCCGAGGTTGCCTCATCCAGAATCAGAATAGGCGGGTTTTTCAGGAATATCCGCGCTATACTGACCCGTTGCTTCTGCCCTCCGGACAGCATGATCCCCCGTTCCCCCACATAAGTCTGGTACCCATTGGGCATTTGCAGGATATCTTCGTGGATTTCTGCCTTTTTGGCAGCCTCCACTACCTCTTCGTCCGTAGCCGTAATCCTTCCGTACCGGATGTTCTCCAGTATGGTACCAGCAAACAGCAGTACATCCTGCTGCACAATCCCTACGCTCTCCCGCAGGGATCCCAGCGTCAGGCCGCGGATATCCTGACCGTCAATCGTGATCTGTCCCCCCTCCAGCTCATAAAACCGGGGCACCAGATGGCACAGGGTGCTTTTTCCCCCTCCCGAGGGGCCTACCAGCGCCAGGGTCTGCCCTGCGGGAATGTGCAGGTTTATCCCTGACAGCACCCGCACCCCCTCATCGTAGGAAAAGGTAACATCCCGGAAATCAACCTCTCCCCGCACGTTGACCAAATCATGGGCATCCGGGGCGTCCGTGATATCCGGCTCCACCGCCAGCAGCTCCTGGAATCGCTGGAATCCCGCCATCCCTACGGTATACTGCTCCATAAAACTGGACAGGCGACGGATCGGCTGCAAAAAGGTGCCTACATACAGGGAAAAAGTAATCAGGTCGATGTAATCAAACCTTCCCCGCATAATCAGGTAGCCACCGAAAGCAATGACCGCCACGTTCATGATACTGGTCAGAAAATCCAGCCCGGACATAAATATGCCCATCTCCCGGTAAAAGCCCCGTTTGGCGTACCGGTACTCCTCATTCCCCCGGTTGAATTTCTCCATCTCATAGGCTTCGTTGTGAAAAGCCCGCGCTACCCGTACCCCTGAAATACTGGATTCGATATCGGCGTTGATCCCGGCAATGCGCTCTTTGACCTTCCGGGAGGCAGCCGACATTCTCTTCCTCCGCCAGCACGCGAACGCTACGATCAAAGGTACCAATATCAGGATCAGCAGACCCAGTTCCCACCGGATCGCCAGCATAATCCCCAGTGCGCCTACCAGGGTTAAAAACGATATAAACAAATCCTCCGGGCCATGGTGGGCCAGCTCCACCACTTCAAACAGGTCATTCACCACCCGGGACATCAGGTGCCCGGTACGGTTCTTATCATAAAACTTGAAAGGCAGCGTCTGGAGATGGGCAAACAGTTCCCGGCGCATATCCGCCTCCATATGTACCCCCAGCACGTGGCCCCAGTAGTTGACAAAATACTGGAACCCTGCTCGAATCAGATAGGCCGCCACCAAAGCCCCCATTACCCCGAAAAACGCCCCAAACGCGTTTTCCGGCAGCAGCTGCTGCATAGCGTACCGGGACGCCATGGGAAACAGCAGATCTACCACCGCTATCATCAAGGCGCAGATCATATCCGCCGCAAACAGCTTCCAATGCGGTTTGTAATACCTGATAAATTTTCGTATCATGTCGTTTCTTCTATCCTTTCCGACTCAGCCCGCCGGGCCCGTTAACAACAATGCGGATAATATAGCATATAATATCCCATTTGTATTTTATATCTCATTGGTATCCGTCCTGTGCCAGGTAACCGCTTGTGCTTTTTCCTTGAGGAATCCTCCTCCGCGGTCGGTTCCCGAGCCATATCTCCCACTGACTTTCCCCATTGATTCTTGCCTGTTCCGCTTGGAAAACAGCTTTATGTCACTGGCGGGTCCCATCCCCGCCTAAAGCCGATGCATAAACCGCCTTTTGGTATCACTCCGGTCCTTCCGGCCGCACCAATGGAGCCATATGCCGGAACACTGTGAGCCTTTCCCCTCACTTCGCTAAACCCCTTCAATAGTCAAGGGCGCGGCGGACAGATCCACCGCGCCCTTTTATATACAAACAGTATATTTCTGGAGAATTATTCGTTTTGTTATTCCTTGTTGTCGGTGTCCTCGCTGCTGGAACGGGAGGGCGGATTCCGCAGCACCTGCCGGGCCTGGCGGATCTCCCCCAGCCTTTGCGCCAAAGTCTCCTCCGTACGGCGCAGCACGTCCTCCGAAAACTCATGGGCGCCCTTCCGCATCTCACGGGATTTTTGCTGCGCCTGGCTCAGAATCTCATTGGCTTTCTGCTGGGCCTGCCGCACAACTTCCTCATGGGCCACCATATTCCGGGCCCGTTCCTCCGCGGCCCTCACAATTCCTTCCGCCTCACGCTTCGCCGTGGAAATAATGTCCGCCCGGTCCGATACAATCGCTTTCGCCTGCCGCACCTCGCTGGGCATATTCCCCCGGATATCGTCTATAATGTCCCTCAGCCGCTCCGCTTCTATCAGGCACTTTCCTCCCGACAGAGGGAAATTCCAGGCCTTGTCAATCATATCGTCGATTTGGTCCAACAGCTCGTCCACCGTCATGGAGAATCCTCCCTTTCTATTCCTTTATCTAAGCCGGTATCCAACAGGTTACCGCCCGTTTTTCCTCAATATGTCCTCCACAATACAATCCGGTACAAAGCCGGTAATATCCCCGCCCAGCTGGGCTACCTGCTTAACCAGACTGGAGGACAGGTACATGTGTTCCGCCGTCGTGGTCAGGAATACCGTCTCCACATGGGGATTCAGCTTCCGGTTGGTCAGCGCCATCTGGAACTCGTATTCGAAATCCGACATGGCCCGCAGTCCCTTGACAATAGCTGTGGCTTGCTTTTGCCGGGCGTAATCCGCCAGCAGGCCGCCGTAGGTATCTACCTCTACGTGGGGGATATCCCGGGTCGCCCGTAAAAGAAAGTCTACCCTCTCCTCCCGGGAAAACATAGGGACCTTATTGGAGTTGGTCATAACCACCACGATTACCCGGTCGAACATAGCCGCTGCCCGGCGGATAATATCCAGATGTCCATGGGTTACCGGGTCAAAACTCCCCGGGCAAATAGCGATTTTCATAGGGCCGCGCCCACCTTTCCGGAAACGGGCGCTGCGCCCGCCTCAACCATCGTTTCGCTTGCGGTAAAGCCATAAGGCCACCCGGCCGTACCGGTAGGTCCGGCTCAACGCCAGCCCTTCCACGGCTTCCGGCAGGGTCAGGGATGCGTCACTTTCACAGATCACCGCTCCCCCATCATTGACCAAAGGGGCAACCTTACCCAGCATCCCTTCCTGAAGCCCGGAGTCATAGGGGGGATCCAGGAATACCAGGTCGAACCGATCCCCGGGCCGTAGCAGATAGGCCTCCGCGTCCAGGCAAAGCACCTGAGTATTTTGAGCCAGCCCGGCCGCTTTCAAGTTCCGGCGGATAATTTCCACCGCTTCCCGGTTCCGGTCAACGAACACGCAGCCCGCCGCGCCGCGGCTCAGGGCTTCAATGCCCAGCTGCCCCGATCCCGCAAACAGGTCTAAAACCCGGCGTCCTTCTATTTCAAACTGGATAGCGGAAAACAGGCCTTCCTTCACCCGTTCCCCTGTGGGCCGGGTCTCCTCCCCCGGCAGGGTTTCCAGCCGGCGGCCTCTGGCCGTCCCTGTGATGACTCTCATACCGTTCCCCATTTCCTCTGGTTCCCTGAAGGGGATACCTGTTGCCCGCCGCCTGTTTCCCCCCATTCCCTCATAGGCCGAAGGTATTCCTTTTCATGGGCCGGCAGCCACAAACTGTTACTTTTTTCTATTATCCCATGATCTCCCACAGGTGTCAACCTATAATTTCCGATCCTTTTCGGTGCTGGCCTCCACCGCCGCCTGTACGGCGGCTTCAAAACCGTTTTTCTGCAGGGCGCATACCCCCTCGATGGTGGTCCCGCCGGGAGAGCATACCGCGTCCATCAGTGCCCGGGGATGTTCCCCTGATTCCTGGAGCATCCGGGCGCTGCCAAGAACCGCCTGCTGGGCGATCTTCAGCGCCATACCCTTGGGAATCCCGTATTTAACCGCCGCTGTCGCCATGGCGTCGATATATAGGAAGGTAAACGCCGGCGAACAGCCCGCAATCGCCGAAAAGGCGGAAAAATGCTTTTCCTCCAGTTCCACCGCCTCGCCTACCGCCTCGAAAATCAGCCGCACAATACTTTTTTGCTCCTCGGTGACCCGGCTGTTACCGCAGTAGGCGGAAATCGCTTCCCCTACCTTGGCGTTGATGTTGGGCATCACCCGGACAATACTCAGCCCCGGCCCTGCCAGCTGCTCAATCGACGACAGGGTTTTCCCTGCCGCGATGGAGATGACCAGGGGCTTCCGCAGCAACAGCGCCGGCGACAGCTCCGGCAGCGCCTGGGGAAATACCTGGGGCTTCACCGCCAGCACCACCGCTTCCGAGCCTTTTACGACTTCCTCACCCGATGTGCACATGCGAATCCCGCAGTCCTCAAATGAGGCCAGCGGCGGGGCGGGGGGGGGGGCGTGCACCAGCAGGTTGTTCCCCCCAAATCCATTGGACACCATCCCCCGGATAATCGCTCCCGCCATGTTGCCTGCCCCAATAAAGCCGATTTTCATTTCCTCTGCCCCATTTCCTTTACCAGATTCCCATGAATTTCCTATACGGAATAGTCTACCACAATCCCTGTCCCTGTCAAGAAACCCCTGTCTCTCCCTGGAAGGTCTCCGCTGATTCCCAACCATCTAATTATATACATTTAGTATATTCTCTATTATTTATACAGATTCACTCCGCTTTTTGGGCTGATACTGCCGGAACGGTAGGCGGCCAGCAGGGCTTTCAGGTCCAGTACCTTCTGCTGCAAGTCCCTTCCCAGATCGGTATCCCGGGTCAGCAGCCGTTCCTGGGCAGTCTCAAAAATATTATTAGTGGTCAGGATATCCGTGTTGTCCTGGATCACCGCCCGGATACCGGGAAAACTCTCATGGGAAATCAGCCGCAAACCCCAGGAATTGGCAATCAGGGTATATCCCGCGATCCCGGTGGTGTCATGATACGCCTTGCAGAACCCCCCGTCGATCACCAACAGGCGGCCATCCGCCTTGATTGGGCTTTCCCCTTTCTTTGTTTTTACCGGTACATGGCCGTTGATAATATGCGCCGTATCCGGGCTTAGGCCGAACTCCGCCAAAATCCGCCCGCATACCTCACTGTCCCCAATTAGACGGTAATAGGGATTTTTCTTTTCCTCCCATGTGGAGGTGTCCGCCACAAAATACCGTTCAAAGGTGCTGATCTTCCCCCTGCCAAACAGCGGGGACAAACTGCCGCACCACAGGTACCACAGGAAATCCACGCACCGCTGTTTATCCGGATGCCCTTTCGGCAGGAAAAAGGCCCGCCGGGCCATAGCGTCACAGGTATCCATATAAGCCCGTCCCGCTACCGGCGCGCCGTTGGGCGAAAACTCCGCGAAACTGCCGTCCTCGTTCAGAGGGATACACCCATGGAACAGCAGGTTTCCGTTATGAATCCTGTACATCCCCCCGTTGCTGTACAGGAAGGCAATCTGGCTCTGCAGCCGGTCACTGTGGCGGAAGGCATGGCACAGAGCCGTGATCAGCTCCTGCTCAGCTCCCGTCAGCTCATAGGGCTTCTCCGGATCTACCGTGGGGAATTCCCGGTCATTCAGGGGATAGGATACTCCCCCTATGGTTACCGACCCCCGGTCAGGACTGATCTTATCCAGCAGCAGCCGGTCCTCCATCCCGTATTCCGGATGGGCCTGGATCAGCTGTCCTTCCAGCTTGAACTGCATAATGGCAATCGCTTTATGCACCTTGGAAAGAATATCCATACTGGTTTTCAGGTAATTTTTCTCATCCGGGTTCCGGGGCATGAACCAGGAACTGTCCCCATAGGTCTCCTGGGCAAACGCGATCATATCCCGCAGGCTGATGCCATACCCGTTTTCCACAATATCCAAGGTGTTATACTGCAAAGCCAGGTTCAGCACACACGCAATGCAGGCTTTGTTCCCCGCGGCCGCCCCCATCCACAGGATATCATGGTTCCCCCATTGGATATCCACGCAGTGATGGCTCATCAGCATCTCCACAATTCGGTCCGCCCGAGGCCCCCGGTCGAAAATATCCCCTACAATATGCAGCCGGTCTACCGCCAGCCGCTTGATCATGGCACACAGCGCTTCTATGACTTGTTCCGCGCAGCCCGTTTCCACAATATTCTGTATAATATTTCGAAAATAAGCCTGCCGTTCTTTTTCTTCCCGGTTGGTGCTGAGCAGCTCATCGATAATCGCCGCGTATCCCGCGGCTTCCCCGGCGTTCATGGCGGCTTTTACCTTCGACCGAGTATATTTCGAGGCTACCAGCTTGGTCAGCTCCACCAGCCGGTACAGCGTAATCCGATACCAATCCGCCATATCCGCCCCGCTGTGCTTCATTTCCTCTATCTTCTCCTGAGGATAATAGATCATGGCCGCAAACCACGCTCGTTCCCGTTCCGGCACGCTTGTCCCAAAGGCCAGGTCTACCTTTTCCCGGATAACCCCGGAGCAGTTGTTGAGTATATGCCGGAAAGCTTCCGCTTCCCCGTGGAGATCGCTCATAAAATGTTCTGTGCCCCGGGGGAGGTTCATCACTGCCTCCAGATGCACAATCTCCGTACACACCGCCTCTGCCGTAGGGTACTGCCCGGCCAGCAATTCCAGATATTTTTGGGTTTGGCTGCTCATGAAACCCGTCCTTTCCTGTATGTCCCGCCCTGCCGTCTCCCGAGGGCCTTTCCGGCCCGCACACCGGCATCCCTCATCATCCTTTTTTCATCCAGGCGGTATTCACGGTGTTATTATATCACATAACCCCGTCCCTACCCAAGAGATTCCGCCTGTTTTTTCATTTCCTCTCCCATTCAGGCCCGTATCCTGTCCTCACAAGCATCTTCCTTTGCCGGAGCCCCTATACACAAACAGCGGCAGCCGGTGAGATCCGGCTGCCGCTGACAGCGTTTTCAAAAGGAGATTCCCCTCCATGGCC
>CALWMQ010000034.1 GCA_944382025.1 uncultured Clostridia bacterium
GGCAAGCTGATCCTGGTTACCGCTATTACCCCTACCCCGGCCGGAGAGGGAAAAACCACAACAACGGTAGGCCTTGGGGACGCCTTGCATAAAATGGGGAAGAACGTGGTACTGGCGCTGCGGGAACCGTCCTTGGGCCCGGTATTCGGGGTCAAGGGAGGAGCCGCGGGAGGCGGCTGGGCCCAGGTTATCCCCATGGAGGATATCAATCTCCATTTTACCGGCGATATGCACGCCATTGGGGCAGCCAATAACCTGCTGGCCGCTATGCTGGACAACCACATTCATCAGGGCAATGAACTGGGGATTGACGTGCGGCGCATTTCCTGGAAACGATGCGTGGACATGAATGACCGGCAGCTCCGCCAGATTACCGATGGGCTGGGAGGCCGGCTGTGCGGGGTTCCCCGAGAGGATGGTTTCGATATTACCGTAGCCTCGGAAATTATGGCCATTCTCTGTCTCTCCAAGGATCTGGCTGACCTGAAGGAGAAGCTGGCTTCCATTGTGGTAGGCTATACCCGGGAAGATCAGCCGGTTACGGCGGGACAGCTGAAGGCCCAAGGAGCGATGGCCGCCCTGCTGAAGGATGCGATCAACCCCAACCTGGTCCAAACGCTGGAGCATACGCCGGCCTTTGTTCACGGCGGACCTTTTGCCAACATCGCCCATGGCTGCAACAGCATTACCGCTACCCGTATGGCCCTGAAACTGGGGGATTATGTGGTGACGGAAGCGGGTTTCGGAGCGGACCTGGGCGCGGAAAAATTCCTGGACATCAAATGCCGGAAAGCCGGGCTGAAGCCGGACGCGGTGGTCATCGTAGCTACTGTCCGTGCGTTGAAGCATCACGGGGGCGCCGCTAAAGGACAGCTGGGTGAGGAAGACCTGGAGGCTTTGGAAAAGGGAATTCCCAACCTGCTGAAGCATATTGAAAATATTACCGTAAAATTTGGACTTCCCGCCGTGGTAGCGATCAACCGTTTCCCCACTGATACGGAAGCCGAATTGGATCTGGTTCGCCGCAGATGCCAGGAATTAGGCGTTCATGTGGCGTTGTCGGAGGTATGGGCAAAGGGCGGCGAAGGCGGTTTGGAGCTGGCGGAAGAGGTCCTGAAGCTGACGGAACAGCCCAACACCTTCCATATGCTGTATGAAGACAGCTTGCCTCTGCGGGAGAAGATCGCCGCGGTGGTGCGGGAGATCTACAATGGGGACGGGGTGGACTATCTGCCGGCTGCCTCCCGGGAACTGGATAAGCTGGAGGCCCTGGGCTTCGGAGGGCTGCCGGTGTGCATCGCTAAAACCCAGTATTCCCTGTCGGATAACCCTTCCCTGCTGGGATGGCCAAAAGGTTTTCGAGTGACGGTTAAAAATGTGCGGCTGTCCGCGGGAGCGGGTTTTGTAGTAGTATTAACCGGGGACATTATGACCATGCCTGGACTCCCCAAAGTGCCTGCGGCGGAAAAAATTGACGTGGATGAAAATGGGGTTATCAGCGGTTTGTTTTAAAGGATGGACATTGCCGCCTTTACATAGAAACCGGTTTTGAGGATATCCTAAAAGGGAACAGCGGCCTTACGTTTTAAAAGTTATACTTCACTGCTCAAATACAGGAAAAAGTTTCTTGCCAGATGCTGAAAAATATGCTATGCTGGAAAATCATTCGCCTCTGACCGATTTCAGGGTTTCATAAAGGAAGGCTGGATATCATGAAAAACAAGGATAACCGTACCCCGGCCCATGCCGCGGGGAAAAGAAATAAGAGTAAAAAACGCATTGTCACGTCTATTATCAGCGGCGTGATGGGGCTGATTGCCGTACTGTGCATCGGCGGGGGCGTCCTGATCTGGACCATTATGGGAAAGATCAATTTTGTTGATCCCGATGAGTCCTGGCCCGAGATTTCATTTGACCCTACCGATGGGGATGAAAGTACCGACCTGCCGGTGGAATCGGTGAATGACAGCGTGTACGAAAACGCCAAATCGGTGGCGGATATTCCGGTACGCGGTAATGAAAAGGGAATTACCAATATACTGTTGTTGGGTATTGATGGGAAAACCTATAAATCGCGGTCGGATACCAACATGATTCTGTCGGTCAACGATAATACCAAAACCATCAAGCTGATCAGTCTGCTGCGGGATACCTATGTTTCCTATCCGGGGCGGGACAAAGATGGCGATGGCAAGGATGATTGGGGCAAGCTGAACGCGGCTTATGCCTATGGAGGGCATAAGCTGCAGTCTGCCATGCTGGAGCAGAACTTCCGGCTGAAAATCGATCAGTATATCGGCGTCAATTTTGAGGCATTTCCCAAGGTGGTGGATGCCATGGGCGGCGTGGATATCTACCTGACCAAGGCCGAATTAACCCAGGTCCCCAAGGCTGGTGTGAAAGCGGAGCCGGGTGCGCCGAATTTTGTATCCATGTCGTATCTTGGGGAAGCGGGAACTTACCATTTAGACGGGTATCAGGCGCTGCAATACGCCAGGATCCGCCATTTGGACAGCGATTTCAAGCGCACGGAACGTCAGCGTATTGTGGTGGAACAGCTGATGGAGAAGGCCAAGACCATGAATGTGGCACAGCTGACAGGGGTTGTCTGGACGGCGCTGGATTATGTGGACACCAATATGAGTTCTGATGAGCTGCTGGGGTTTGCCGTCAATTCCCTGAAGTATAAGGACTACGATATCGACATCAGCTATTACGTGCCCCAGCCAGATGCCTATGTGAACAAAAATTACGCGGGTCCTGGTGCGGTCCTGGTGCTGAAGGACCCCAAGGCCTCTGTAGAGGATCTGCACCGCTATATTTACGGATGAAGAGTGGGGAAAGGGTTTAGTGCAGATCCATTTCGGCCATCCATTGCCGGGATAAGCGTCTTCTGACCATGGCGAAACAGCTTAAAAGTTCCTTTTGATTTTTCACGCTGATAAAAGAAAGGATCTGGTGGGGATGAAACGGAAAGGGACTGTCTCGAAATCGCCGAAGGGAAGACGAAAATGGCTGGCTATTATGACCAGCTCGGCGATGGCCTTGCTGGCTGTACTGTGTATCGGCGGTGGCACCCTGATCTGGACAACGTTGGGACAAATCAAGTTTATCGGCACCGAGGCGTCCTGGCCAGAGGTGTCCCTTTCTCCGGAAGAGGAGGAGGAATACCAGCTGTCAGAGGATCTATTTGATGACAGTGTGTATGAGAACGCTAAAACCGTGGCGGAGATTCCGGTGAAGGGAAATGGGAATGGTATTACTAACATTATGTTGCTGGGGATCGATGGAAACAGCTACACCTCCCGGTCAGATGTCAATATGATCCTGTCTATCAACGACAATACCAAAACCATTAAGCTGGTCAGCTTGTTAAGGGACACCTATGTATCTCTGCCCGGTCGGGACAAAAACGGGGATGGCAGGGATGACTGGAATAAACTCAATGCCGCCTACCGGTTTGGCGGTTTTTCGCTGCAGTCCGCCATGCTGGAACAGAATTTCCGTCTGAAAATCGACCAGTTTATCGCGGTGAACTTTGAGGCATTTCCCAAAGTGGTGGATATTATGGGCGGCGTGGATATTGAACTGACCAAGGCGGAGCTGAGCCAAGTGCCGAAGGCTGGGGTCAAAGCGGAGCCTGGGGCACCGAATTTTGCATCTCTGTCGTATCTCGGGAAAGCGGGAACTTACCATTTAGACGGGTATCAGGCTTTGCAGTACGCCCGGATCCGGCATCTGGACAATGATTTCAAGCGTACCCAGCGGCAGCGTATCGTGGTGGAACAACTGATGGAGAAGGCGAAAACCATGAGTTTCGCCGGGCTGACCGGGGTGGTGACCAGCGTGTTGCCCCACATATACACCAATATGAGCACCGATGAGTTGATGAGTTATGCAGCCAGTTCCCTGAAATATAAGAATTATAGTATTGAGATCCAGTACCATGTGCCGCAGCCTAAGCAGTATGCCTATAAAACCATTAACGCATCAGATTTCGTGGTGCTGACTGATCCAAAAGCCTCGGTGACGGCATTACATCAGTATATGTATGACGCGTGAAAAAGGAGCCGGCGGACGGCGCTTCGTTAAGAAGCGCCAACCTGCCGGCTCGTTTTGATATAGTTCACTTTTTATAGCGGTCTCCTTGTTGGCTTCATTGGCCGGATAGGGATCCATGATAAATCCCTTCCGAAGGATATAGAAGCACATTCTTTTCTGTTAACGGAACAGGCGCTTCCAGTATCGCATAAATTTTGGGATGCGGCCGAGCGGGGGCACTGGCCTTCGGCGCCCAGGTACTCTAGAAGAACGGATAAACCCTATGAATCCAGCGGCATGGGGATTGCCCGTTTGGCACGGCTGAGTATGGGCCAGGGACTATAGTTGTAAGGAAGGTAACTCCCATAATAATGGGCTTGCCGTGAGGATCGCTTCCGGATTTTTCCAAGTCTGGAGTAGCGCCGAGGGGAAGGCTTACCCTTCCTCACTGTACAATAGCCGCAAATTTCGCAGGGGCACGGCTTTCCCCCGCCAGCCATACGCTTTATCCTCCAGCGTTTCCAGGTCTTCCAGAGTTATGGAAGGAACGTACCAGGAAAAGCAAGGATGGGGCTGCTTCAGAGCGGATTGATTCAGCGGGCAGACGTCCTGGCAGGCGTCACAGCCCCATATAAGACGGTTTTTTTTCAGAAGGGATTGCTCCTCCGGGGACAAATCCCCTTTTTTTTGAGAAATGTGGGAAAGGCAGCGGCTGCGTTCCAGGCCGGCTTCAGACAGGGCTCCGCCGGGGCAGTGAGCCCGGCAGGCCCCGCAGTGTAGGCATTCCCGAGGAGGGATCTCCTGAAACGATAGTTCCAGGTCGGTGACAATGGTACCGATAAAGACATAGCTTCCCCATTGGGGATGGATCAGCAGGCCATTATCCCCTATGCAGCCCAGGCCGGATAAAGCGGCGGCGTATACCTCCGGGATAGGGGAATTGTCAATAAAGGCCTGGAATTCCTGATGAGGGAAAGCGGCCCGCAGCTGTTCCGCTGCGTTTTCCAGCACGCTGCCGGCCGCCCGGTGATAGTCCGGCACACAGGCGTATCGGGACAAATTGCGGGGCTGGGTGTCATCGGGAAAACGGTAGGGAAAAAGGGCGGTCACTACGGTGGCGGCAGAGTTGGGAAGGTGGGAGGCGGCACGGCAGGGCAAAAGGCGATCCCGTAACCGGTTAAAACCGCAGAAACCATGTAACGGCAGGCCGGCCTGAACCAATATGCTGGAGACTTGTTCCCGATTCCTGTTCATAGGTTTTCCCCCTTCTTCCCGGCATCCGTGAGGCCGTCCTGTTCAGAGTATTTTTTAAATTATACCATAAAAGCCGCCGTGAGTACAGCAAACAGGTTCCCGGAAAGCTAGGGTGAGCGGGATGGGGTGATAAAATATCGTCCCAGTAGAGAAATATATGCTGGCGATGCTGAAAAGAGGGTTTCCCACTAGCCAAGCCTATACGGCGGCTTTATTTTGCCCGCTGAGCACAGAAAGGGAGGAAAACGCCCTGACGGGAAGGAAGAAGCCCATACCAAACGGCTTTGACAGCGGATTGGTATGGGCTTGTTGGCGCATAATTGACTTTTTTCAATGGGATGAATGGGCGGCCCTTTTATAAATCATCGGCGTCTTGGACAGGTTTATCCCCATCTGCGGGGGATCCGGTGTAGCTGCCCTGAACGTCCGAAGGTATTTCACCTCGGCTCTGGCTGCGCAGGATATGGGCATTCTTCAAGGCCTTATCCATGGCGTTGGATGCCTGATGGGCCGGGGTGGAAGCTGGTTTCTTCTCCATTCTTACATCCTCCGTTTATCAATAATCCGCCACATGCAGCTGGAAATACGCTTGAGGATGCTTGCATACCGGGCACAGGGCAGGGGGTGTTTCCCCTGTGTACACATGGCCGCAGTTCAGGCATATCCAGACGGTGTCAGCGTTGCGCTTGAACACAGCGCCGGTCTGCAGGTTTTCAGCCAGTTTCAAATAGCGCTGTTCGTGGAAGCTCTCGATTTTCCCAACCAGCTCAAAGGTGGCGGCAATGGCGGTAAATCCTTCTTCCCGGGCGACTTTGGCGAACTCCGCGTACATGGTAGTCCACTCATAATGTTCCCCAGCCGCGGCATCCGCCAGGTTATCGGCGGTACCGGGGATGTTGCCGCCATGGAGCTGCTTAAACCATAATTCCGCATGTTCCTTTTCGTTGTCGGCTGTCTCCTGAAAGATATTGGCGATCTGGATATACCCATCCTTCCGGGCCTGGGCGGCGTAATAGGTATACTTGTTGCGGGCCTGACTTTCGCCTGCGAAGGCGGCCATCAGGTTCGCCTCCGTACGGCTCCCTTTGAATTCCATTGCAGTCATCCTTTCCATGATGTATGATGGTAAATGGCCTGGCCATCCTGCCGATAGTATTGGCAGGATGCGGCAAAAATATGCCTTAACCGATTGCCGGGCGTAAAAATGATCATTTATTTTTCGCGGCCAAGCCATAAATTCTGATGGCTGAGGCCGTATAGTATATGAAGAGCTTTTCATCCGAAGGAGGAACCGGCAAAGTGGATAACGAGCAATTCGACGCGGCCATCAGCCGGATTCTCCAGCGGGATCCAGGCGGGCTGCGGGAAATTTATGAAGCGTACAACCCAGCGGTTTACGCGGTAGCCCTGTCGGTTACCGGAAAACACGAAGATGCGCAGGATGCGGCATCCGAAACCTTTTTCCGGGTCTGGCAGAGAGCCGGTTCCTACCGGCCGGGGCGGGGGCACCGAGCCTGGCTGATGACAATAGCCCACCATGCGGCGGTGGACCAGATGAGAAAACAGGTGGTTCAGTCGGTGGACGAGGAAGCCTTAGCCGCCGTTGGGGATGAGCGGGATTGGGAAGCGTCTGTGGGGGATCGGCTGGCCCTGGAACAGGCTCTGGGAAGCCTGAAACCGGAGGAACGGCAGGTGGTGACCCTGCATCTCATCGCGGACCTGCCTTTGCGGGAAGTCAGCCGTGTGCTGGGGCAGCCCATGGGAACCGTAGCCTGGCGGTACCGAACCGCCCTGGGGAAATTACGCCATTCTCTGGCTGGAAAGGAGATGAACTTATGAAACCGCTTTCGGAGCCGGAAATCGCCCGCCGTCTGGGGAAGGCGGCGGGAAAATCCGCCCCTGATCTTTGGGCGGGGATTGAAAAGCGGCTGGACAGCCAGCAATACGAGTATCAACAGCCTGTCCCCCGCAGGGAACCATTGGGATGGAGGCCCTTAGCGGCGGTAGCGGCTGTCTTGGTCCTTACAGTGGGCTTACTGCTGGCCTGGCCGGCTCTGAAAGACATCCTTCCGGTACCTTCCAGTTCCAACGGGCCGGCGAGCGACGGGGCTGTTCTCCTGAAGGAAGGGGACGATTATATGGTGAGGGTTGCCGGGGCGGCAGGGCAAGGCAACCGTCTGCTGGATTCCCCGGCGTCGGCAGGGATCCTGATGACAGAGGCGGAAGCGGAAAGCCGGGGAGACATTGATGATACAGCCCTGAAAATTCTGGAAGGCTATGATGAGGCTTTTTTTGACGAGTATATGGTGCTGGTAGTTGCCAGAACGGAACTCTCAGCCCGTTTTGCTCATAAGGTGGAAAGGGTGACTCTGGAAAATGGGGCGCTGACAGCAGTGGTGGCGCGGACGGAATTCCAGGGATCCGGGGAGGACGTACCGAGACCCTTCAGCCTGTTTATTGAGATCCGAAAAGCATCCGTCCAGGGATGCAACGCCTGTTATGTAGAAGAGGATGGGCACCGGGAATTGGTACAGGTTTTATCCCAGACCCAGGAGATAGCTTTCACAAGCCAGGCAGCCCTGGTGGGCTGTCCGGAGGAGTTGACGTGGGGGCCGGATATACAGATCCTGTATTCCGTGGAGGATCTGGAAAGCTATCTGGAGTCCCTTGGGAATGTGGACTTTTCCAGCCAGATGGGTATGCTCTCGGCCAATACCGTTCTTAGCGGCATACTGGAATCCGGATTTCCCGACCATCCTTTGGCGGTGATCCGGATACAGGAAGGGGATGCCCAGACCCGGCATCGGGTTGGGAAGATACAGGGCGGCGAAGATCTGTCTGTTACCTTGGAGCGGCTGGAACAGCCATCGGAAAGCGAGCCTGGAAACTACAACTGGATCATTTTTGTGGAACTGCAGGAAAACGGTGGGCATTGGAACAGCTGTGACCTGGTATTGGAAAACCATACGGCGGAGTCTCCGGCTTATGACCAGCTGATAGCGCCTGTCCTATGCGTGGATGAAGCCGGGTTTATTTCCCGGTACGGCCATAGCCAACCCATTGTGGAGACGGTGCGCTCGATGGCGGAGTGGAGGAGCTATCTGGCATCCATGGGAGCGTATTTAGACTTTTCCTATAGACGGGATGACTGGACATCTTCCGCGGAGGAGGTTCATGCCCAGTGTGATGAGGCGTTTTTTGAAAACTACCAATTGGTTGCGGTAACCCTGCTGGGAAACACTGGGGCGGGCTATGACGGCCTCCGTCTCCTGTACGATGTTACCGCGGATACTTGGCTGCTGAGTACAGGGGACAACCTGCCTTATGGGCAGGAGGATATGGCGGGACCTCTTTCTTGGTATCAGGCCTATATAGCTGTTCCGCAGGAATATGCCCCGCTGCCCGATGAGTTGGTGTTGACCGACCAGCTGGCCAGTTATGCCTGGCTGAATACCGATAGACTGACCATGTCCGCCAAAAATTTCTTATGCGCCGATATTGACAACGATCAACTTCTGGAAATTGTCTGGGTGGATATCACACAGAACCCGCCCACGCTGCGGATAGGTGGGCAGGCGATACCGATTCCGGAACAGACTCCGTCAATGTACTCTTATGCTGATTTCTGGGTTCTGGATCTGGACGGAGATGGGGAAAATGAGATTTTTCTTTCTTTGCCCACCGGAGGTTCCAAGGGAGAAACCTTTATGGCGGCCGTTAAGCAAACCCAGGGGGAGTGGAAACTTTTTCCTGTTCCCCAAGTGGGGGAAGGGGTGTCCGGTTCCCAGATCTCGGCGGAAGCGCTGGATG
>CALWMQ010000035.1 GCA_944382025.1 uncultured Clostridia bacterium
GGACGCCATATGGGCCGGGCGGGCCAACTACCGGCACAACCCCGCCTGTAACCGATCCCGGTACCCAGGCTCCCACTGAACCGACCGATTCGGTGACCGATCCTACCCAAGCGCCTACTGACCCCACAGATCCGGTGACTGATCCTACCCAAGCGCCTACTGACCCCACGGATCCGGTGACCGATCCTACCCAAGCGCCTACCGATCCCACGGATCCGGTGACCGATCCTACCGAAGCACCTACCGAGCCCACGGATCCGGTGACCGATCCTACCGAAGCACCTACCGAGTCTACCGATCCCGCCACCGGTTCTACCGAAGGGCCTACCGAGTCTACCGATCCGGTGACCGGGCCTACGGAATCCACGGACGGCACATCTGACCAGCCTCCGGCACAGGAGACCGATGACCCTCAGACTCCGGAAGGGTAGAACTTTGCCAGGCGATATCCGCGGGAGACTGGAGCTGTGCCCAAACGGTGAGGGGATTGCCTGCCGTTTCCCACGGTATCTGCTCTGTGGAGTAGGGGCTGTTCCTGCCGTGAAAACGCTTTATATGCTTCCCGATTCCTGGGAGCATGGACTGTAAATTTATCTGTTCTGGAGGATACAACGTGTCGCAATTCAAGGAAATCCTACTGATTAAAAACGGTGAGCTGGCTTTGAAAGGCCTGAACCGAGGTACCTTTGAGGCGGTGCTGCTGAAAAATCTCCGCTACCGTCTGCGGCCTCTGGGAAAATTTGGACTGCGCAAAGCACAGTCCACTATCTATATTGAGCCATTGGAGGCTGGTACCGACCTGGATGAGGTCAGTGACCGAGTTGCCCAGGTATTCGGTATTTCCGCCTTTTCCCGGGCTATGGTGGTGGAAAAGGAGATGGGGGCTATTCTGGAAGGCGCCGCCTCCTATTTGGCGGAAGCCCTTCAGCAAGCCCGGAGCTTTAAGGTGGAAGCCCGCCGGGCTGACAAGTCTTTCCCCCTGGGTTCCCCGGAAATCTGCGCCCAGGTAGGGGAATATTTGCTGGAACGATTCCCCCATCTGCGGGTGGATGTCCATGCTCCGGAACTGACGGTGTGGATTGAAATCCGGGATTTCGCCGCCTATATCCACGCTCCTCAGCGTGCTGGGGCCGGCGGTATGCCGGTAGGAACCGGCGGACGGGCCGCGATCCTGATTTCCGGGGGTATCGATTCCCCGGTGGCCGCTTACATGATGGCCAAACGGGGGGTTGAACTGACCGCCGTGCATTTTGCGTCCCCGCCGTACACCAGCGAGCGGGCTGAGATGAAGGTGGTTTCCCTCCTGGAACAGGTAGCCGCCTATGCGGGGCGGATCGATCTGCGTATTGTACCTTTTACGCATATTCAGGAGGAAATCCAGCGAAAATGCCCGGAGGATTTGTTTACCCTCATTATGCGCCGGTTCATGATGCGTATTGCCGCCCGCGTTGCCCGGTCTGCTGACTGCGGCGCCCTGGTCACCGGTGAGAGCGTGGGGCAGGTCGCCAGCCAGACCATCCCCGCCCTGGCCTGCACTGACGCGGCAGCCGATCTTCCTGTGTTCCGGCCGGTGATCGGTATGGACAAAGAGGAAATTATCGCCATTGCCCGGCGCATCGGTACCTTTGAAACATCCATCCAGCCTTATGAGGACTGTTGTACCGTGTTTACCCCACGCCATCCCCGGACCCGCCCCAAGCTGGAAATGGTGGAGCAGGCCGAAGAGGCTCTGGATATCGAAACGCTGATTGAAGAAGCGCTGGCCGGCATCCGCCGGCAGATGGTGCATTCCCGCTGAACTCCCTTTAAACGTGTGGACCCGTTTGACCCGGAGGTGTTTATGAACGCAGAAATCATTACAGTAGGCACTGAACTGCTGCTGGGAGATATCCTGGATTCCAACAGCCAGTTCCTGTCCCGGGAACTGGCCGCTTATGGCATAGGCATGCTGTACCAGTCCACGGTGGGCGATAATATCGACCGCCTGGGCCAGGTGCTCTCCTTAGCCCTTAGCCGCAGCGACCTCGTGGTCCTGGCCGGCGGACTTGGGCCTACTCAGGACGACCTGACCCGGGAAACGGTGGCCAAGGTTCTGAACCTTCCCCTGGAACTCCATGAGGAGAGCTGGATCCGGATTCAGGAATACTTTCAAAATACCGGCCGGGAAATGTCCGACAATAACCGGAAACAGGCCATGCTGCCTCAAGGTGCCGTGGTTTTTCCCAATGACCATGGTACCGCTCCCGGCTGCGCTGTGGAACGCTATGGCCAGTGCGTCATTATGCTGCCCGGCCCCCCCAGGGAACTGATTCCCATGTTTGATGACTACGTGGCACCCTACCTGTCCAAATTTTCAGGCGGAACCATCTTTTCCCGCACGGTAGGGGTTTTCGGCCTGTCCGAGTCCGCGGTGGCCCAGCGGCTCGCCGACTTGATGTGCGAGGCTAATCCAACCGTTGCCCCCTATGCCAAGGATGGGGAAGTCGTGCTGCGGGTTACGGCTAAGGCGGCGGATCAGGAGGCGGCTAAAGCCCTATGTGATCCTGTGGTGGAGGATATCCGTTCCCGGCTGACCGCCAACGTTTACGGTGTGGATGCCGGCAGCCTTCAGAAAACCGTGGTGTCCCTCCTGGAAGAAAAACAACTGAAAATCGCTACCGCTGAATCCTGTACTGCCGGACTGCTCTCCAGCCGGATTACCGAAGTTCCTGGCGCTTCCAGGGTCTTTGAGTGTGGGATAGCCGCGTATTCCAATGAAATCAAGCACAATATATTGGGGGTTGATCAACATCTGCTTGATGAGCACGGTGCGGTGAGCCCTGAAGTAGCCTGCGCCATGGCTATGGGTGCCCGGATGGCGGGAAAAGCTGCCTTGGGTGTCGGCATCACCGGCGTTGCCGGTCCGGATCCCAGCGAGGGTAAACCGGTGGGAACGGTATATGTGGCTCTGGCGGATGAAAAACGGGTCTGGGTTAAAAAAATTGCGGCGGGACATGGGGACAATGATCGGGAATATATCCGGATTGTAGCGACTTCCAACGCGCTGGATATGGTGCGCCGGTATCTGGAAGCTCTGCCCGGCGTTATGGCAGGCGGGGAACTGATCCAGGCCCCCGCCGAACACATACCACCGGTTATCCCCGCCGCCCCTCCTGTGAAGACAAAACCTTCCGCATTTAAAATTACCGGTATTGTACTGGCTATTCTCCTGTTGCTGGCAACGGTGGGAATGTTGCTGTATGTTTATGTTCTGGCTCCGTATTTCAACTGGAAGCTGTATGAACAGGTTTCCGGTATGTACGATAAAAACACCGGCACATCCGAGGTGGTCCCCTCGGGAAGTGATTATCCCGAAGGGATGCTGGTGCAGTTCAGTACCCTGTACAGCGCTAATACGGATATCCGCGGCTGGGTTCATATCGCTGACACGGATATCGATTACCCGGTGGTCCAGAGCCGGGTTGAGGGCTTTTACAGCAATCATGATTTCTATAAACGCACTTCCTCCTATGGTGTGCCCTATTTCGGCAGCCAGGCGGATTTTGCCGACAGCAGCTATCAGGACCGTGCCCTCGTGGTCTATGGAAACAATACCGGAGATGGCCAGATGTTCTCCCAACTGGTGGAGTATGGGGATCTGGCGTTCCTTCAGAACCATCCCATGGTGGAGATGAACACCTTGTACCGCAATGCCCAATGGAAAATTTTTGCGGTTATGGTTGTCAGTACCTTGGATGAACCGGAGGAAAATGATGAACCGGAGGAAAATTTTGATTTTACTCGCAATGTGTTTGCCGGCGAGGAAGATTTTCTGGAATATGTGGGAGAAATACGGGATCGCTCCCTGTTTGACATTCCCACAACGGTGGAAGCGCAGGACAACCTTCTGATGCTGACGACCACCGCTTCCGCAGAATACGGCTTTCCAGGCGCCCGTATTGTGGTGGTTGCCCGCCAGGTCCGCCAAGGGGAGGAAGCGGCCAATGATCTGAGTGCCGCGGTGGAAAACGATGACGTGATTATGCCTCAGGAATGGGATGACGACAGCAGGACTTCTGCTGCCCAACCAACTACCTTATGGATGGATACCACCTCAACGGGCTCCACAGGAAATGACATTACGACTACAACGGGGTCAGTGGATACCGGTACGGATCCTACCGAAACCACTACCGCTACCGAAACCACCGTACCTACCTCTGTTCAGGAAACCACCCAGCCCGCTACCACTACTGAGAAGACTACCACCACTACCTTGCCGCCTCCGCCGACGGAGCCGTCTGTTCCTCCGACTGAGGAGTCTACTGCCCCTACCACCACGCCGCCTACCGATCCGGATCCGGTGGAGCCGTTACCCAGCGTTCCCGACGGCACTCTGTCCGGAATCTATGCGGAAGCGGAGTACCTATCCTATTTCCGGCTTAAGTTTGGAGATTCCCGTCCCTCAGGAATTACTATCCCGGAAAATGGCATTTTTGCCCCTTCCACCAAGGAAGAGCTGCAATTTGCTCTGGCCTGCGCAGTCAAATATGAGATGAGTACCGCTTCCTTTATGAAGAATTCCACCGAAGCGGTAAAGGCCCAGGCCGTGGCTGCCTACAGCTATATTCTTAATTGCTGCAAGGGCGGCGACGCGTATAGTCTGGTTAAAAGCATCAACCTGTCCAATGCTACTGATAAAAAGATCTATGACGCGGTAGGAGAGGTATTGGGTGTTAAAATTATCGATACCAAAAAGTCCATGCTGGATGGGCTGATCCCCACCTATTATTCCGCCATGTCCTGCGGCGTTACGGCGAACAGCCAACATTATTGGAGCGCCGCCCAGCCATGGGCTCAGAGCGTTATCAGCCAGTATGATAACGAGGAAACCGTATCCAAATACGGCGGCCTTTTCTCCAAATCTCTCACCATGTCCAAAGAACAGTTCAAACAGCAGGTCTTAATGGGGATCAGCGATATCCCGGGCGCCGTGATGGATGAGTCTCAGTTTGACATGACAGATGGAACTGTTCCGTTCACGGTGATTGAGTACGATGGCGTCACCGGCGGTGAGCGCAGGTATGTGTATAAAACGTCCCTGACGTATCGTATCGGTGCTAAAACGTATAACGTCACTGGTAAACAGCTGCGGGCCTGGCTGGTTTTTCCTGTTACCGAAACCACTTCCGCCGCCCTGCGTTCCCATTGCTTCGATGCGGTCTGCAGCGGCCAGGATCTTACCTTCACCACCTATGGGTACGGTCACGGAATCGGAATGAGCCAGTATGGCGCTATTGGGCTTGCCAACGAAGCGGGGTGGAGCTATATTGAGATCCTGCGCCATTACTATTCCATTACCGATACCACCGACCATCAAATCGTCATGCCGGTGTGGGAATAAACACGTCTGGATCCATGGCCCGCAACCGGGTCTCTTTGGGGCACGCCAGCCTGTCGCCCCATACCCGTCTATCTGTCTTTTACAGTGGCGGCCCTTGAAGGGCAGTGCCCCCATGGTGTCACTGGGTGTCATTTGTATACACCGACAGGATTGCCGGAACTCCCCTACCGGGAAGGCAGTATTCCCTTTTCTGTAGATCATTTTCCCCCGTATGTGAATCCCCTCTTCCGCATACATGCGGAAGAGGGGATTCTTTGAGTAAACGTATGGCGCAGGAAAAAATACGTACCTCTTGGTAAGAGGCACCTATTCCTTCTTTTAGATAGGGGAAGGCTATCAGGAAGGGCAGGGAAGACGATCTAAAACCCAAAAATTCTGAAGTTGGATGGCGGCAGAAGCAACAATTCCTATCGTTTTCTATCATTCCCTACCAGACCGCATAAGCGCTCTATTCAGGCGCCGCCTTCGAGAGCGGATATATGGTGGGAAACAGAACGGCCGGTGAAAATACCCCTGAGAGCGCCAAACGGTATTTTCACCGGCCTGAATATTTCATATGACTGGGACATGTAGACAGCGGATCAGATGAAACCCGGCCGTCCATTTCTCCTATCTCTTATTGGAAATCCCCATAAGGAAGAGGGGACTGGGCACACATTTATTTTTGCCCGGCCTTCCAGTCCAGATAATCATCGTAGGACATAGCTTTGTCCACGATGGTGCCATCAGGCTGGAACTCGATGATCCGGTTGGCGACTGTCTGGATGAACTGGTGGTCATAGGAGGAGAACAGGACATTACCCTTGAAATCCATAAGCCCATCATTGACCGCAGTAATGGATTCCAGATCCAGGTGGTTGGTGGGCTGGTCCAGCACCAGAACGTTGGAGCCGAACATCATCATTCTCGACAGCATGCACCGTACCTTTTCGCCGCCGGACAGCACCTTCACCGGCTTTAGTACGTCATCCCCGGAGAACAACATTTTTCCAAGGAAGCCTCGTAGATAGGTTTCAGTGTTGTCGGAGGAATACTGGTTGAGCCATTGCAGCAGGTTCTCGTCCCGGCCCTCGAAAAACGCTGAGTTATCCTTGGGGAAGTAGGACTGGGTGGTAGTGCCTCCCCATTTGAAGGTGCCGGAATCCGGCTCCAGTTCCTCCATAAGGATTTTAAACAGGGTGGTAACGGCGATTTCGTTTTCCCCCACAAAGGCGATTTTGTCCCCTTTATTGACCCGGAAGGAGACATGGTTCAGCACCTGGACCCCGTCCACCGTCTTGCACAGATCTTCCACCGCCAGGATTTCCTTCCCAGCCTCCCGGTCCATGGTAAAGCCCACAAAGGGATACCGGCGGGAGGAGGCCGGCATTTCCTCTACCGACAGCTTTTCAATCAGCTTTTTCCGGGAAGTGGCCTGACGGGATTTGGATTTGTTGGCCGAGAACCGCTGGATAAAGTTTTGCAGTTCCTTGATCTTGTCCTCCGCCTTTTTGTTCTGGTCCTTGATCATCCTCTGCATCAGCTGGCTGGACTCGTACCAGAAATCGTAGTTTCCCACGTAAATCTTGATCTTGTTGTAATCCACATCCACAATGTGGGTGCAGACGTTATTCAGGAAATGTCTGTCATGGGACACCACGATGACCGTACCCGCGTAATCCATGAGAAAATCCTCCAGCCAGCGGATGGAAGCGGTATCCAGGTGGTTGGTAGGCTCGTCCAGCAGAATGATGTCGGGCTGGCCGAACAGGGCCTGGGCCAACAGGATTTTTACCTTGCTTTTGTCCGGCTGGGCTCCCATGGATTCTGTCAGCAGATCCTGGGACAACCCCAGCCCCTGCAGAATCCGTCCCGCCTCGGTCTCCGCGTCCCAGCCGTTCAGCTCCGCAAATTCCCCTTCCAGCTCCGCTGCCAGGGCGCCGTCCTCGTCTGTGAAATCCTCCTTGGCGTACAAAGCATCTTTCTGCTGCATGATCTCATACAGGCGGGGATTCCCCTGGATGATGGTGTCCAGCACCGAATAGCTGTCATAGGCGTAGTGATCCTGCTTGAGCACCGACATCCGGTTTTTCGGGTCAATGGATACCTCTCCAGACGAGGGTTCCAGCTCCCCGGACAGGATCCGCAGAAAGGTGGATTTCCCTGCCCCATTGGCCCCGATGACGCCGTAACAGTTGCCTGGGGTGAATTGCAGGTTTACATGGGTGAACAGGTTTTGCCCGCTGAAATTAAGACTGACATCCGATACAGTAATCATGGTTCCTCCCGTTTCGTGTCCGCAGGTTCTTTTTGCCCCGGGCCGCCGGACGGCGGAATAGTGCCTCCCTGCCAAAAAACAGCTTCCCGGAAAGGCCCTCTCGCGGCCGTTTTCGCACTGTTTGCCATTGTAACATGATTTGGGAGGATATGCAAGCTCACTGCGAAGCCGTCCGCCGCCTGGATGGCCGGAACCGCCTGACTCGTCTGTCTGCCTGGCTGGATGCGGAACGCGCCTCTTTTTCCATCAGCCGCCGAACCGCTTCCGCCCGGGTGGCGAGAAACAACGGGGCGGCGTAAAAATAGGGGATCACCGTGAAACAGGCGAACAGCCACCCGGAAAATCCCATATACAGCCAGGCCATGTCCCCCGTCTGACCCTTCATCAGCTGCCGGGAACGCTTCATGGCCCCTCGGACAGTGGATTCTTCCTCCAGCAAATACTGGGCCGGCATCCACCGCAGCATGGTCAGTTCCACCGCCAGAAATCCGGCGATCACGCCGAATAGGCCCAGGAAACCAGTGAATACCAAGGTTACGTCCCGTAACGCCCCCGCGTCCATGACCCGCAGCAGATATTCCCCATACCCTAAGGCCAGGGCGCCGGGAATGTACCACAGCAGGCTCCAAAGGCTCCGGTAGATCCATAGCGTCAGCCGCCAGCGTACCGCCTTCCCGTAAGCCTTGCCCTGGTAGAATCGCCCTACCACCGATACCGGAACCGATTTTTCCTCGGGTGCCTCCCGGTCGGCCTCTAAACGGATTATCCCGTTTTCCAGCCGTTCCACCATCGGCGGCGGCTCGGGCGGCGCGGGAAAAGCCACCCGCCGGTAAAAAAGCGACTGGCCCGCGCGTAGGGGGGAAAGCAAAAATAGGTCCACTACCACCGCACCCAGCAGGATTCCCAGCCGCCACCAGTTGCTTTGCCCGCTCAGCACCTCCATTACCGATATACCTTGGTTCAGACGGATACCCATGGAAAACATAACCCCTAGCTCCGCGGCGGTCAGTACCCCTCCTGACAGCAGAAGCAATACCTGTACCCCTACCGCTTGTTTCCAGTTGCCTTTTAACCGTTCCCGGGCTTTTTGAGCCGGTCGCATATTCCTTCCACCTTTCCCTTTTGCATTAGTATGGGCGGAAGAGCAAAAAAGATGCAGGTATCTCGTCTGCATCTGGGCCCAATATCCACTGATATATCGGAAAAGGAACATTAATCGTTTTTATCCGCCTGTTCCTCACAAATGGCGGGTCGGAATCCCGTTTTCCCGGTACGCGCTCAGCCGGCCGGGCGGCTGGGCGGTATGCTGACGGTCATATCCCGGCATTCCGCTTCCGCCGGGGAAAAGGTCAACCGGTTTTCAACGTATATGTATAGAGGAAAACAACCAAGGCTGGCCTATATCTCCTATAGGCCAGCCTTGAACAAGGAACCCTCCACGCTTTATAGGCTGCCTTTGTGATGGGTCAGACGCAGGATTAGTTTCCTGGCCCCATCGGCAGGCACTACTAAAAAGGCAATCAACAGCACTGTCAGCAGTTCACGCGGAGTCAGCCCCGCTGTGCGGAACAGGCTGCCGCCGTAATAAATCAGCAAAAGCTGGATAGCCGCCACCAGAGCCATGATCCCTACAAAGGCCGGGTTCCGGTGGAGATGGGCCAACAGGTTCACCCGGTGTGTCCGGGCGTTGAAACTATTGAAAATACCGGTGAACATGAACAAAGCGAAGAAGGCGGTCATGAGGTAGATAGGATCCGCACCGTAACGGAACAGGGGCTTGAACCAGTCCAGCTTGAGGAACGCTACGCACAGCCCTACGGTAAACAGCCCCATGCATACGATCTGGTTGAGCATATACCGGTTCAGAACCGGTTCATCCCGCTTTTTGGGCGGCTCCCGCATGTACTCCTTCAGAGGCGGCTCACCCGCAAAAGCCAGACCGGCCAAAGTGTCCATGATAATATTGATCCACAGCATCTGGATCACTGTCACCGGTGTGTCGATGCCGATAAACGGCCCGATAATGGAAATCCCCACGGCACATAGATTCATCGTGAGCTGGAAAATAATGAATTTCCGGATGCTCTTGAAAATGGTGCGCCCATACAGGATAGCTTTGGCGATGGAGGCAAAATTATCGTCCAGAATGACGATGTCCCCGGCTTCCTTGGCTACCTCGGTGCCGCTGCCCATAGCGAAGCCTACATCCGCCTTCTTCAGTGCAGGAGCGTCGTTAATGCCGTCCCCTGTCATGCCTGCCACTAAGCCCAGTTCCTGGGACAACCGGATAAGGCGGCTTTTATCCGCGGGCATGGCCCGGGCCACTACCCTCAGGGACGGCAGCCTCTCCTTGACCTGCTGGTCGGTCAGCTCCGCCAGCTCGCCGCTGGTCAGGATGGCCTCCGGCGGGCTGTTTTGCTCCAGAAGCCCAGAGGACCGGGCAATGGCAGCGGCAGTTTCCCGGTTATCCCCGGTCATCATTACCACCTGGATTCCAGCACCTCTGACCTGGCTGATAGCCCCACGGGCCTCAGGACGCACCTCGTCTCGGATGCCGGTCAGCCCCAGGAGAATCAGACGGGAGAAGCCTCCGGATCCCGGTACAGGCTCTTCCGATACCGCCAAGGCCAGTACCCGCATGGCGTGGCCGGTCATTTCGGCCCAGGCAGACTTGAGCATCATGGTGTTATCCAGGGGCTGGACCGTCCCTTTGGAGTCCACATACCGGTCACAGGCGGACAGGATTTTTTCGGGTGCCCCTTTGATCAGGGTCAGCCGCCGGGTTCCGGGGCCGAATACCGTTTTCAGAACGGCAGTATCGGTGCCGCTGTCCGCCGTAATTTCGGCAGCAGACCATTTCCGGGCGCTGTCAAAGGGCACACGAGAGGTGACGGTATAACCCAGGGGCATGGTCTGGCGTCCCAGAATGTAGGACATCAGGGCTCGGTCGGTGGCGTTTCCTCCCAGTACCTGCCCGGCGGAAAGCAGGCTGTCGGAATTGTAATAACAGGACAGCCGGGCAAGCTCCCACAACCCCCGCTTCCGCTTCAGGTCGGCGGGCGTACGGTACTCGTTTCCCTGAGCGTCCACAAACCGGCTGACCTCCAGCTGGCCCCGGGTCAGGGTGCCTGTCTTGTCGGTAAACAGGATATTCAGGCTGCCGGAGGTCTCGATCCCTACCAGCTTGCGTACCAGCACGTGATCTTTCAGCATTCTCCTCATGTTGGAGGACAGTACCACCGTAATCATCATGGGCAGGCCCTCCGGCACTGCCACCACCACCACGGTGATGGCCAGGGTAAGGGCATGAAGCACATGCCCGAATACCACGCTTGGCTGTGAGAACTGGGCCATGATCTGGGCTGCCTGGAACCCTTTGTCCAAAATAAGGGAATGGAACAGATCCGCTGCCGCCACCAACCCTGCCGCCACATATCCCAGTCGGCTGATGGTTTTGGCCAGCCCTGCCAGCCGGATCTTCAGAGGGCTTTCCCTAGTCTCTTCCTGGACCTCCCGGGCCAGGCCTCCATAAAAGGTGGAATCCCCCACTCGGCGTACCAGCAGGATCCCTTCCCCGGAGCATACCACCGCCCCCCGGAACAGCCCGCTTTTGGACAACAGATCATCGCTGTCCCCGTCAGGATCCGGTTCCTTGGCCGCTTCCCGGCTTTCCCCATTCAGAGCGGACTGGTCCACTCTCAGCGCCCCGGAGATCAGCACTCCATCAGCGGGAATACGCTCACCGGCCTGGAGATGCACCACATCCCCTGTCACCAGTTCCCCCACGGGCAGAGAGACCAGTACACCGTTCCGCCGTACCCGGCAGGAGGTCCTGGAGGATTCTTCCTGGAGCTTAGCAAAGGCCGATTCACTCCCATACTCCGACAGGGTGGACACAAACGTCGCCAGGAACACCGCGATGGCAATACCCGCCGACTCGTACCAGTCGAAGTTCCGGAACAGGAATACGATATTGATGGCCAGGGCTACCAACAGGATCTTAATAATGGGATCCCCGAAGCTGCTGAGATACTGGCGCCAGAAGCCGGCCCGTTTATGCCGGGTCAGCTCGTTGGAGCCGTAAAGCTGCCGGGAACGCTCCACTTCCTCGGTGGACAGTCCCTTCTGCAGGTCGGGGGGCGGAGCCTGTCGGGGATCGGCCAAACTTTTTTCCTCTGGTTGATGAGAAGAGGCAGGCAGCCGGGCACGGCTGTTGACCTTGACCGGCTGAAAGGTTCCGTGTCGGGAATGGAGCGGCCGGCGGCGGGCCGCAAAATGGTTGAACAAAAGCTCCACACTCCTTTTTTCATGCCCGCTGCCGCGGGCTGTCCCCGCCTGTAAAGCGGTTTTTCAGGTTCGCATGGCGGAGGCGCACGTCCATACCCACACGGTACAGCAGGCGGCAACCTTCGTTTCCCCAGCGGTTCCCGTTAAAAGGGCATTCCCCTCCATAACAGACCATAAAGGGCTGCGGACCCACCGACCAGCTCAGAGAAAAAGGAACAGGGCGGGTTCCCGCTCCGCCAATGGCAGAGCCCACTGCGCTAATGGGTACGTTTCATGGCGGGATTTCCGGCGAGACTGCTATATATTTATTCAAGCCGCGCGGACAATAGACCAAGCCCCGGTTGCTCCTTACCCAGGCTGTCAGTCCTGGCCATTCTCCCCGCCCCCTCGTCCGCCAGCCCCCGTTCCGGCAGGGGATCGAGGGCCTTCTAAAAGTTTTTTATCGGTATTTGTCCATTTTCCGCTATTTCCCGGCCAAAATTCCCCGCTTCTTCCCGCCGGAACCGACAAAAACAGAACGGGACAAGCTCTATAATAAAGGTGCGGCAGTTCCTCCGGATGGAAAAAGTCCCGTATCCCCGTGGCAGGATTGCCAGCCGGGTACGGCCGGAGGCGAAAAGGCCGGGAGGCTCTTCCGGCAGCGCGGCAATTTTGGTAAGTTTTGGTGGTGAGGACGTTGAAACAAAAACAGTCCGCGGGAGGAGCCGCGGCTCTGGAATCCCGTGCCTTGGCCGGGGAGGAAAGTCTCGGCCGTCAGTTGGTGCTGATGGCTCTCTGGGGCCTGATTGGTATTCTGGTCCCTCGGGCCACGGTGTACGGCGGTATGTCCCCTTTCGGCGTGGGTATCGCCGCGGCCGTATCCGGCCCCGGTTCGGTGGTAGTCTATTTGGCGGCCGGTATGGGCTATCTCCTGCCTGACGGCGCTGTGTTCCCTTTGCGATATCTGGCGGCCGTGGCCGCCGTGGCCAGTATCCGCTGGGCTCTGAACGGTATGCGGAAACTTACCGACGCCGCTTTCTTTGCACCCCTTACCGCTTTTCTGGCGACCGGGTTCACTGGGATGTCCCTGGCGCTGATGAATAACCCTTCCCTGACCAATGTGCTGATGGTGGCGGCTGAAAGCCTTCTGGCGGGGGGCTTTGCCTACTTTGTATCCACCGCTTTCCGTATTACCCATCAGCCCGAATCCAAAACCTTGACCGCTCAGGAACAATCCAGCGTGGTGGCGGTGGCGGCTGTGGTGCTGATGGCTGTGTCCACAATCCAATTCAGCGGCATTTCCCCTGGCCGTATCCTCTCCATTATGCTGATCCTGCTGCTGGCCCGCTGCGGCAAGGAGCAGGGCGGCGCTATTGCCGGTATTGTTCTGGGTACCGCCATGGGTCTGGTCGCCCCTGATCAGATGTTCCTGGCACCCGCCTATGCCCTGGGAGGACTCATGGCCGGCGTCTTTGCCCGCTTCGGAAAACTGGCCTCCGCCGCCAGCTTTGTGGCGGTGAACACCATTGTCACCTTCAGCGTCACTCCCGGTTTGGAGGTGGTTGTAGGCTTTTACGAGGTGGCGGCGGCCAGCGTACTCTATGTCGCACTGCCCTCGGTACTGGATAAGAGGGTAAACGCCCTGTTCAGCCACGCTAAGGATATTCCTGCTGTGGATGGCCTGCGCCGGTCAGTGGTGATGCGCATGGATTTCGCCGCCAAGGCCATGCATGAGGTGGCCAGCACAGTGGACAGTGTCTCCAAAAAACTGGCCGGTTTATCCGCACCGGATCTGGGCAGCGTTTACCGGGGAGTGTCCGATGACGTGTGCCGGGTATGCGGGCTGAAAATGTTTTGCTGGGAACAGCATTTCTCTGAAACGATGGATTCCTTCAATAACCTGTCCCCCCTCCTAAGGGAAAAAGGCAGCATTGCTTCCAATGATATCAAAGGACATTTGGCACGCCATTGTAGCCGGATGGATGAGGTGGCCAGCCGGGTGAATATCGGCTATCGGGAGCATCTTGTAAGGGAAGGCGCCTGGCGGCGGCTGGCTGAAATCCGAACCGTGGCTACCGGGCAGTTCGGCAATATGTCGGAGATGCTGGCCGAGATGGCCAGGGATTTCGCTGTGGAAGATAAGCTGGATCCCGATGCCGCTGCCAGGGTAACCGCGATCTGTTAGCAGCGTGGGCTGTCGGATCAGGACGTGGAATGCAGTGTCAGCCCCAGCAACCGGATGACGGTGGATATCCTGGCTTCCGACCAAGGGGCCAGAATCAAAGAGAAAACCTGGCGTGAGGAGATCGGCGAAGCCTGCGGTCGTGATTTCGACCATCCTACCGTTGCCCGGGTCGGAGATTGGGTGCGGATCTCCCTCAATGAACTGCCGGTGTACCAGGTCGCTATAGGTTCCGCTCAAATGGCCTGCACCGGCGAAAAACTGTGCGGTGACGCGGTGGAAAATTTCCAGGATGGCACCGGACGGACGGTGGTGGTGCTCAGCGACGGTATGGGCAGCGGCGGCCGGGCCGCTGTGGACGGCGCTATGGCCGCCGGACTTACCTCAAGGCTGCTTCAGGCTGGTTTCGGCCCGGACAGCGTCCTGCGAATGGTCAATTCCGCCCTGATGGTCAAATCCGGGGATGAGAGTCTGGCCACCCTGGATATCGCCTCCATTAACCTGTTTACCGGCCGCCTGGAAAACCTCAAAGCCGGCGCTGCCGCTTCCCTGCTCCGCAGCAAGGGCCGGGTTTCCAGAATGGAACGATCTTCCCTTCCGGTAGGAATCCTGCAGGATATTTCCTTTGAACGCTGTGGTGATACCCTGGTGGACGGGGATATCCTCCTGCTGATGAGCGATGGTGCCCTTACCGCTGGCATTGCCTGGGTAGAAGAACTGCTTCGGGATTATGACGCTGACAAGGGGAGTATGAAAGACCTGGCTGAGAAAGTGGTTACCGCCGCCAGAAAACGCCAGGATAGCCTGCGGGAAGACGATATTACCGCTGTCGCCCTCCATGTCCATCGGGTTAACCGATAGGCTGGAATCCGAGAAAAAATATGAATTTTACGGCATGGCCTCGCAGACGCGCCGCCATGGACAGAAATACCGTGTCCCGTCAGCTTCCCTAGCTGGCGGGCACGGTATTCTTGACTATATTCATTCCCCTCTTTCAGCTGCCTCTATAATCCTATCCAATCCGGCTCTCAGAACCCATGTGTGTACTGCCTGGTTCATTCCCCTTTGCCGCCTGTTTGAGCCGGTATTCCCCCGGCTGCCCGAATACCCACTCATTCCTTGTTTCTGCGCACCGTTTGACTGATAGGCGGATACCTGTTTTCCGCAATATCCTCAGAACTTTTTTCAAAAGCTACTCTTGACAAATTACCGCAAAAGGGGTATCCTTCAAATCAAAGAGTATAAATGCGTGGATGGGGACGTTCCGCGATACCTTTCCTACAGAGAGCCGCCGGCCGGTGCAAGACGGCGGAAAGCCCGCCGGAAGATCACCCCTGAGCAGACCGCTGAAAGCCCAGCATTGCCGGGCCGTGTAGGCCGATCCGGGTCCTTCCCGTTACTGAAGGCCGCGTTGCCGCCACCCTGACCGGCGTAGACGCGCTTTTGAGAGCCGCTTCTATGCGGCTGAAGTAGAGTGGTACCACGAAAGTCAGCTTTCGTCTCTATATGAGACGAAAGCTTTTTTATTTCGGCCTCAGGCCATGTCCCCAACGGACGGAAAGGATGGTTTCTTTATGCTGACCTTAGATAAGGTGTATCACGCGTCCTATGTGCTGAAAAACGTGATCCGCTCCACCGACCTCATCCATGCCCCCAATATGCGGCAGGACTGCAAGGTCTATCTCAAAACCGAAAACCTCCAGGTTACCGGTTCTTTTAAGGTGCGCGGCGCCTACTATAAAATCTCCCAGCTCTCCGATGAGGAAAAAGCCCATGGCGTGATCGCCTGCTCCGCCGGTAACCATGCCCAGGGTGTCGCTCTGGCCGCTTCCAAAAATGGCATCAAGTCGGTTATCTGCCTCCCCGATGGCGCCCCAATCTCCAAAGTCGAAGCCACCAAAAAATACGGCGCCCATGTGGAACTGGTCAAAGGCGTATACGATGACGCCTATGCCAAGGCTCTGGAACTCCGCGACGCTAAAGGCTATACTTTCATTCATCCGTTTGACGATGAAAACGTCATCGCCGGACAGGGAACCATCGGCCTCGAACTGCTGGAACAACTGCCCGAAATGGATGCCGTGGTCGTCCCCATCGGCGGCGGCGGCCTTATCTCCGGAGTCGCCTTCGCTGTCAAATCCCTCAACCCTCACTGCAAGGTTTACGGTGTCCAGGCCGCCGGTGCCCCTTCCATGTTCAACGCCGTACGCGACGGCCATAAGGAAACCCTCCCAAGCGTTTCCACTATCGCCGACGGCATCGCCGTGAAAACCCCCGGCGATCTCACCTATGATCTGGTCAGCCGGTATGTGGATGAAATCGTTACCGTCACCGATGACGAGATCTCTACCGCTATCCTTACCCTGATTGAACAGCAAAAGCTTATCACAGAAGGCGCCGGCGCCGTATCGGTAGCGGCTGTCCTTTTCGACAAGATCCCTGTGGAAGGCAAAAACGTCGTCTGCCTGCTCTCCGGCGGCAATATCGATGTCACTATCCTATCCAGGGTCATCAACCGCGGTCTGCTGAAATCCGGCCGCTCCGCCGACATTATTGTGGAACTCTCTGATAAGCCCGGACAGCTCAGCGGCGTTTCCAAAATCGTGGCCGAGCAGGGCGGCAATGTGGTCGCCGTATACCATGACCGGGCCGATCTCGACATGGATATCAATGCCTGCTTCCTGCGGCTGGTACTGGAAACCAGGGACCATGCCCATGTGGAGCAGATTAAGTCCGCTCTCACTAGCGCCGGCTATAAGCTGGTCGATCGTTCCCTTGGTTAACCTTCCCCACCCATTATTTCAAATAGAAAGGATGTCATACCATGAACGTCATTCATACCCCCAACGCTCCCGAGGCGATCGGCCCCTACTCTCAGGCTATGATTACCGGAAATCTCCTGTTTACCTCCGGACAGATCGCCATTAATCCCGCTTCCGGCCAGGTGGAGGCGGATACGATTGAGGGCCAGACCGAACAGGTCATGAAAAATTTGGGCGCTTTGCTGGAGGCCGCTGGCTCCAGCTTTGACCGGGTGGTCAAAACTACCTGCTTCCTGGCTGATATGGCGGATTTCGCCGCCTTCAACGCCATTTATGAACGCTATTTCGTGGGTAAGCCTGCCCGCTCCTGCGTAGCGGTCCGGCAGCTCCCCAAAAACGTCCTGGTGGAAGTGGAAGCCATCGCCGAAGTCTAATCCATCTGTCACCCTTGTCTTATTTGTCCTGCCGCCGTGCCAAATCCCGTTCCCACATCCATATCCCGACTCCCGCATTTCTTCTAATCGGGCTGGCGCCGGCAACAGGCATCATCTCCCACTAAAAGTGTAAAACGGTATCCATAGGCAGCGCTTCGCTCCTCAGGATACCGTTTTTTTATGTCTTCCTTCGGCCACGCTTTTTATGGCTCACAACTTTCCCTTCTAAAAATCACAAGGCAAAGTTTTCGCCCGCCTTTTTCAAAAGGCGGCGGGGTACCGGGGCAGACCCCCGACTTATGCATCCTCCCCTTATACAGATGTCCTCTCAGATCCCTTTGGCTGATTCGCTTTATCTGTGCATTACTCAAGTTTGAGAATCTTAGTCTAAAATATGCTTGACAATTCTCAAAATTGAGAATATACTGGAAATACAGGCAGATAATTCGTCTGATATTTGAGATTATTTAGCACCTAATACGATCACTCCATCCGTGGATAGGGGGATTTGCTCATGCGGGTAGCACAACTGCGGGAATCATTGAAACATCTGCCGGATCAGGCCAGGATTGCCGTGTATGTGGATCAAAGACGTTCCGACGGTTCCCCTTGGCGCTGCTTGTGCCTGGACGCCTATTTTGAATTGGCGGCACTGCGGCTGGCGGCGGATCAGGATGTGGTCTTTTTATTGGGAGAGGAGATTTGACCGTTTCGGTAATGGACTAAAACCTGCCTGATGAAAGAGGGAATAGGGATAATGGAACACAGCGCAGCCTGGGTCAAGGCCGCGATACACCGTGCCAAAGACTACGCCCAGGAACAAGGCGTACCGCTTACCGCTGAACGCCTGGCGGCGGAACTGGGGCTCCATGTGACCGACTTCTGCCGCCTGATACAAGACCAACCCTCCGGAAACAGAAAAAAAGATCTGGTTCAGGAAATCCTGCGCCGCGCCTTTGAAGAGGCTAATGCCAGTGTGGTGGAACACGCTATGAAACGCGGCACCAGCGCGAATATGCACATGCTGTATCTGAAACAGTACGCCGGTTATCAGGAAACACAGGACAAGCCTGGGGCACCGGTAATCTTTTCCGGGGAAGATGACCTATAAGAAAGGAGTGGCCGTATGAAAAAATTACTGGAAGAATACCGGCGCACCATTCAGGTGCTGGAACAGCGCCGGGACAAGCTGATGCGCCTGATGGGGGCCTATGACCGGCGGATTGTAGAGCTGGACCTGGAACTGGACGAACTCCATGAGGCCGTCCGCGCTATCCGTGCCTATGTGAAGGAATAACATGCAGGGCGAAAAAATCTATTTGCCTCAGGTGGTAGGCCGAGGTTATGGGGATTTCTGGAGATGCCGCAAGCGTTACCGAGTGGTCAAAGGCGGTAAGGCCTCCAAAAAATCCACTACCGCCGCCCTGTGGTTCATTTATCATCTGATGAAACTGCCCGGCTCTAACCTCCTGGTGGTGCGCCAGGTATACCGTACCCATTTCGACAGTACCTTCGCTCAGCTGAAATGGGCCATCCGACGCCTGCGGGTGGAGCATCTC
>CALWMQ010000036.1 GCA_944382025.1 uncultured Clostridia bacterium
GATAAACAAAGCAACTGGGTTCCGATAAAAATCGCTCTTGTAGTAGTTGCGCGCCCCCCAAAGATGGCGTTCGGTGAGCCGGTCATGTATACCGTTCGCAAAGCCATGTGGACTGATATACGGCGAAGAGGGCAAATAAGCCCTGGTAGGGTCATATTGGCGCACCATGCGTGCCACGAATTGCCTGCTGACCCGATTATGGTTGGGGTCGCAGGACAGCATCCCCCTCCAGATATAGGCGTCATCGCATTCGTTATCGCCCGACCATAAGGCCAAACACGGATGGTTACGCAAACGTTCAACCACTGTTCTTACTTCTTTTTGAATCTTCTCCCCGAACTCGTCTGATTGGGGATACACCGCACATGCCATAGAAAAGTCCTGCCATACCAGGATGCCGTGAGTATCGCAGAAATCATAAAAAGCATCATCTTCATATACATTGCCGCCCCAGCAACGCACCATATTGGCACCGCTTTCCTCCAGAAGGGCTAAGTGTTGGGGTAATCTGCTGCGATCCCGGTAATGGAACACATCTACCGGCACCCAATTTGTCCCCATAATCAGCACTTTTTCCCCGTTGACAATAAATTCAAAGCGTCCGCCATCCGGTTCATCTACCGTATCAGTACGGCATAACGCCACTGTTCGGATTCCAACTGACAATTCCTGACGATCCACTTCTTTCCCGTTATCATACAGCACGACGCTGGTTGCGTATAAGTTCGGTTCCCCTTGCCCTTTCGCATTCCAATATTTAGCGCCATACACAGGAAACGTAAAACGCCCGCTGGTATATCGAACCTTTTCATTTGCGTGAAAGGTCGCATCCCCACACCGGCCTTTAATTTCCAAGACATACCCATCCAAACGATCTTGATCAATATGCAGACTGTATACTAACCCCATAACCGCGGACTGGGTATCAAAACCAATAGGCCAAGTATGGAAGAGGAGATTGTTAATCCTTGCTGGCGGCCGTTGCCTGATTTCTACATCTTTCCAGATCCCACAATCCACAATCCGGGGCGTAATATCCCAGCCATACATATGCGGAGCTTTACGAATATGCAACGCTTCATAGCTGTATTTGATTGCGTAGTTATCCGGTGTTATCTCATACTGCCGGGCCACAATGCACGGTGGATAAAAATGTACCACCAGTTCGTTACCGCCTTGGCGCAGCAAATGCCCTACCGGAATTTCATGCGGGATCAGCATATTATCTGTTGTACCTGCCAGTTGACCATTAAGATATATTTCACTCAGAGAGTCTACTCCGTCAAAACAGAGCAAAGTATTTTCATCTGCCGGACCTGCATAGGAAAAAGTTGTCGCATAATACACATGCTGATTTTCTCTATCCTGAGATTCCAGAATATTAGTACTGTAAAACGGGTCCTTGCCTTCCGCGTCATAACACGCCATTTCAAAGCTCCCAGGGACCGACCCTGTTATCTTTCTCAGTGCGCTCTGCTCAAAGCTCTGGAGATCCGTGACATGTACAGTATGGCTAAGGCAATGATCAATACTAAAATACATTTCTGTCAAATCTTTGTCAAACCATATGTGGAGCGGCTTTTGCAATACATATATTTTCAGAGAAAATGGTGTGATGATAAGCCTATTGATGAGTGATTCGTCTCTGTCTGTAACGCTCCCCTTCCCATCCGACTATTATGCGGATCTGCCCCAGCTTACTATTGCCAATTGTATGGGACGTTTTGTCTGCTGGGTGAAAGCCCCGGGGAAATGCGTTATCCGGGATAATGCTGTCAAGATATATCCTATGATTGCAAAATGTGAAAACTTGATTTATGTCATTAAGGTCAAATATGGCTCATACGATACAGTCATGAAAGCCATGCTGTAAAGGGCAATTCCAGTCCAACAGCCGTTTATCCGGCTTGTACCATGGAGAGACCCATCATGTCCAACGGGAGGTTACAGAGAAAAACGGTAATTATCGTTTATGGCAATATCTCTTTGGAAGATCGTCAGCTTTTTCAAAGGCTGGTTAAACGGAACGCTTGCATATATGTGTTTTCAATCCCATCGAATTCACTTCGTTTTCCACGAGAAATCAGACGGTACAGTTAAAAAGGAGGCTGCGGCATGGCACGTCTGATCATTTGGGTACCTGCTGTTCAATCAGCTTGGGTTTATAACAACCTCCTTACATCAGGAACAATATACATACAGAACAAAGGAAGCGGGCCTTTAGGCCCGCTTCCTTTGTTCTGGGTTCATCTCTTTTTTCCCGGTCAACCTTGCTACAACTGGTCAATCTCGGCTTGCCGGTACGACACCGGAGTCCTTCCAGTCACTTTACGGAACGATTTATAAAAATTGGTGCTGTTATTGAAACCGCAGGACATAGCGATCTCTGTCAGGCTCATATTGGTTGTGCGAATATACTCAATCGCTCGCTGTACCCGTTTGTGCACAATGTATTCCACCGGTGACATACCATTGTATCGCTTAAATAAAGTCGAAAAATACGCTGGACTCACATGGGCGATAGCAGCCAGCTGGGCCAGCCGTATCTCGGAGTCCAGGTGCTCATCAATATAGCGTAATACGGCATTGATCTGGGCGATATCTGTATTATGAAATGGTCTACCCGGTTTTTTCATGTTGACATAATCATAATTGCGTATAATTTCGGAAAAAATAGTCTGCAACTTGATTTTGACAATCAGCTCATAACACATTTTCTGGTTTTGGAACTCTTCACGGATTTCCCGCATCATCTGGACTATCCTTTCGGTCGCGGGGTTCTCCCGGTCAAGCCGATGGCTGAAATGGTCTCCACGCTCAAAAAAAATCAGCAGAAACCGATAGTCCAGATCATTAGCCAAGGAATTCCAGATAAACGAAGGGTTAAAATGGATAACCAGATGGGTCATAGACTGGCCTTTTTCCACGATCAGTCCATGAGGATCCGTATTATTGAAGATAAACACATCCCCGGGACGGATGTCATACTGCAATTCCCCCACCTGATAGGTACACCCGCCTGACAGCACGCAGGAAATCTCCAAATAGTGGTGGACATGGGGCGGAATATCATAAGGCCATACAATATGATGACAGCCCATGTTGATCAGATCGCCGCCGTTTTTATCATAAATCCTCATGGTAGTATAGGCGCTGACATCCTGCTGAGGACTATTGCCCCCGATTTCCAGCTGACATTCCCGCCTGGGCTGATCCATTTGATCTCCCCCCTTATGTCGTTTTTTAGTATACTGGAATTTCCCTTTAAAGTCAATCACGGAGGCTTACAGGAAAAAGCTGTATGCTGGGTACTCCGCTGTATAAAGTAAGCTGTCCTGGTAAAAATAACAACGACGCAGCAGCCGGACGTTTCCTTTGAGGATGCCTCAGACTGTGGCGTCCTACCCATTCATTATACACGCTTTTAGGAGGGAATACCATGAACAAGCAAAATCAGCAGAACCGGCAGGATCAGCAGAACAAACAGAACCGCCAGGACCAGCAGAATAAGCAGAACCGGCAGGATCAGCAGAATAAGCAGAACCGCCAGGACAACTTCTAATCTGCTCTTCAAATCAATGGACTTATTCAAAAAATAGACCCATTGGCGGAAGGCCGGCATCGTAACGACGCCGGCCTTCCTCTTTTAATCCGGGCAAAGCCGTCTCTTACGGCACTTCCGCTGCAGCTATCCGGTATGACACCGTTGTCCCTTTTCAGGCTTTTTCCTTGGTTTTAGGCAACAGGCGGTTATCCTCCGACAGGCGCAGGAAAGGCGCGCAGGCCACTTCCCAAGGATAGCCATCCGGATCCAGAAAATAACCGGAATACCCATCGTAACCGCCCCAATCCTTGAACTGCGGTTTCTGGTGAGGTGTTGCCCCGGCATCTACAGCCCGTTTGAACAGCGCATCCACCTCTTCCGGATCCTTGCCGTTGATAGCCAAGGTAAACCCGTTGTAAGCTGTTTTGGCATCTACCGGCAGCAAAGCGTCCTTAGCCAGAAAATCATAGGGTACTAATCCCAGCACAATATTGGATGCCAACATAAAGGTACACATCTTCGGATCCGAGTCCGGAGAGCACTCCCATCCCAGTGCCTCATAAAAGGCGATGGAACGGTCCACATCCGCCACACCTAGGGTTACAATGGAAACGCTCTGTGCCTTGTATTCTTGATCCGCCATAAAAACCGTATCCTTTCCAGGTCAGATTACTCCCAGGCACATACCTGGCCAATCAGCTACAGTTCCAAAACCGTTCCTTGGTTCAGCATTTCGCCTTGAATTCCTTGATTTTGGCCGCCAGCTGATCCGGCTGGTCATGAAGCTTCAGGATCGTGCTGCCCACAAATACCGCGTCGGCCCCGGCTTCCTTGGCCATAGCCGCGTCCTCCGGCGCATGGATACCCACGCCGCAGTAGATGGGGTTTTCAATCCCCTGCTCCCGCAGGTAACGGATGCAGTCTTTCAGTTCCGGGTAACCCGGCCGAATCTGTCCTGGCTTGGGCTTGGCCTGCAGGTAAACAAAACCGTTGGACTGCTTGGCATAGGCCACTTCTTCGTCCTGCAGATCATACTGGACATAACAGCTCACCCGCACGCCGTCCGCGATCAGCTTGTTCTTGATCACATCATCCTTGATACCAACCAGGATCATATCCTTGAAATCATTGTCCAGACAGAAACGCAGGAATTTATCATACCCAATTTCATCAATGACGTTCTCATATACCATTAGGATGAATTTGGTATTGGGCAGATTGTTCTTCGTCCGGATCATGCCCTGCATGTAGGCATCAAAATCGTCACAGGCTTCCAGAGCCTTAGCCATACGCCCTTTGATCAGGTCACTTTCCAGATAAGGGTCGCGGGACGGGAAATCAATCTCGATAATATCGCATCCCGCATCGGCGTACAGCTTCGCCATCTCAACGCTGTTCTCAATGGACGGGTATCCGTTGCACAAATAACAAATCAGTTTCATGATGCCGCTCCTTCCTTCTGCCGGCCTCAGCCGTTATACACCTTGATAAACAGCTCCTTGAACTGCTCAATGGTGGGGATAATAGGATTGGTCTTGGTGCAGCCATCGGCCTTAGCTATTTCAGCCATCTCCGTCAGCTTCGCCATATAAGCCCCTTCATCAGGAATCAGCGTCTTCAGGCTGGAGGGAATATCCAGTGTCTTGTTCAGGCCGCGGATCACATCCGCCATATTCGTCCCGCCCATCTTGGCTGCCATAGCGCCATAGATCCCCTTGGCACGAGCATCGCCGCTGTTAAAGTCGATGATATAGGGCAGAATCACTGCGTCCGCCAATCCATGGGCGACATGGAACAAGCTGCCCACCGTATGGGCCATGGAGTGAACAATTCCCAGGGAGACATTGGTGAACGCCATTCCAGCGATCATGGAAGCGTTGATCATGGTTTCCCGGGCCGCAATGTTTGTGCCGTCCGCTGTAGCCACCGGCAGAGCTTTGGAAATATCGATGACCGCCCGCTCCGCCAAGATATCACTGACATAATTGGCACGGTTGGATACCAGGGCTTCCAGAGCGTGGGTCATGGCATCCATACCGGTTTCCGCGGTAATATGAGGCGGCATAGATACCGTCACTTCCGGATCGCAGATAGCGATATCCGGCATCATTTCCATATTGCCCAGGCCGTGCTTAACCCCATCGTCATCGCTGATAACCACCGAACGGGATACTTCGCTGGCAGTACCGGCCGTGGAAGGAATACAGCAAAAACGGGCTTTTTTCCGCAGGGTCGGGAATGGGTTAGCTGTCAGCACATCCTGCAGGGTTTTCAATTCCGGATGCTCATAATACACCCACATGGTCTTAGCGGCGTCCATGGGGGAACCGCCTCCCAGCGCTACAATCAGATCCGGCTCAAATTCCAGCATGGCCTGAGCGCCCTTCCGCACTGTGGCGAAAGAGGGATCCGGCTCTACCCCGCGGAACACGGCGGTTTCAGCCCCGGCCTCATGCAGATATCCCTCTACTTTGGCCAGGATTCCATTTCTCTCCAGGCTTTTCCCGCCGATCACAATCATTGCCTTTTTAGTAGGGATACTTTTCAGATGTTCCAGGCACCCATCTCCAAAAAGCAACTGGCTTCCGGCCAGCTTCATTGGTCTCATCATAGTCAATCACAAACCTTTCCCTTCAATTTGTTGGCCCTGTCAGGCTTATTTATGCAGCCCGGCCAGTACTTCCTTGACCAGCTTTGCGGATATCGGATTGCTCAGAATCCCGCCCTCTTTCAGGCTGGAGCCGATAATAGCTCCGTCAGCAATATGAAGCTGTTCGTCAATGTTCTGCGCGTTAACACCACTACCGGCGATCACCGGGATCTTAACCACCTTTTTAGCCCGCTCAATCATCTCGATGGGCGTGGCCTCCCCAATGGCAGAGCCGGTAACGATAATGGCGTCGGCAAAGCAATCAGCGGCGTTTTTCGCTGACTTCTCAATGGTGACATGGGGCAACAGCATATTGGTGTGTTTCACCTGCACATCTCCCAACACCATAATGTGTTCCGCATGGAGATTCTTCCGGAAGGTCATGCAGTCCCGAGCGCAGGGAGTGATGATACCACCGTAAAACTCGACTGTATCCACAAAAACCGGAATCCGGACAAACTGGCAGCCGGTCGCGTAGGCAATGGACAGGGACGCCTCATAATCGCAGAACGCGGCATCTACGCCTACGGGGATCTTCACCGCATGGCGCACCCGGTCAGTGGCTACCGTCAGCGCTACCGTCTGGGCAGGATCCATCTTAACGGCAAAGGGACCGTCCCCCATATTCTCCACAATAACCGCGTCCACGCCGCATTCTTCCAAGGTCTTAGCGTCCTGGACGGCTTGGGCGTAAATCTTCTCGCAATCCCCGCCATAGCCCACGGTTCCCGGCAGCGGCAGGCAATGAACCATACCAATAACAAAGCGTTTGCCGACACCTATAATCTCTCTGATTTCCATACGAATCATCCTTTCGCTCACACAGGCGGGTAAAACGCCTGCTGATTTATGCCTGCTGCTTCTTAGCGAAGCGGTAGATACCTTCCAAAGCCACACGGCAAAGCAGGTCCTCCGCATCCTTGCGGTCCTGCCCCTTCAGGGTGTCTTTCAGGTTTTCCAACACGGTTGTCATGGTAATAACCGCCGTTTTGACCCCCATCAGCCGTCCTACCGTCAGCATACACGCGGATTCCATATCAATCCCGGACACCCGGAGCTTTTTCAGTTCCTCAAACGTCCCGTTCATGTCCCGTCCCCATTCCTTGGAGAACCGGGAATCATGCATCTGGGTATAGAACCCGTCCATGGTACAGCTGATACCGTTCAGCACCCGTTTGCCATAATCCGCGATAGTCTCATTCAGTGTATTGACCAACTCAATATCCGCTACGGCGGGATAGCTCTCCTCTACATAGGTTTTGCTGGTACTCTCCCGGCGCATGGAGCCGATTGGTACGATAAAATGGCCCAGCATATCGTCCTGGAGCGCCATCACAGTCCCCATGCGTACCGCTACCTCCATGCCGCTTTCATACAGCTCTTCCATGGCGATGGCGGCACTGGGTGCGCCGATACCAGTAGAGGTAACGGTCACCGGCAACCCTTTATACGTACCAGTATAGGTGTTGAATTCCCGCATGAAAGCCACGTGCTTCACATCGTCCAGATATTGCTTGAGCACTTCCACCCGAAAGGGATCCCCGGAAAACAACACATATTTTGAGACCGTTTCCGGAGTGGTGCCCATATATAAAGTACTCATTTCCGCATCCTTCCTTTCACTCACGGCTTACCAGGACCTTATGCCTTGCGGCCCAGCGCATTCTCAAAGGCTTCCAGCCGCTGGTACAGCTGCTCCTCCGTAGGGGCATTGGTACAACACCCTTCTTTCTCAATGATAAAGGATGACAGCACCGTACCCAGCTTGGCGCACTGCTCTACCGGCAGGCCTTTGTGATAGCCATAGAGGAAGCCCGCCATATAGGCGTCGCCAGAACCTGTAGCGTCTTCTACCTTGCCACCCTCTTCGCAGATGGGAACCTCCACTT
>CALWMQ010000037.1 GCA_944382025.1 uncultured Clostridia bacterium
ATAAAAACGATTTTGTCAACAACTTTTTTGAAAAAATTATTCATTGTGTTAAAAAACGAAGTAGGCCGTTCGAAAAAATTCTGCCTGTTTCCATAAATAGACTTTTTTCGCCTGATCCCTCTCCTCAAAACAGCCTTACCTACGTGAAATCGCACTATTTACTTTTTATAAAATGTACAATATGCCAATATTTTCCTACCTTCCCTATACCATATATAGACTATCATCTTGTGTCGCGCTGTGTATCCGTAAGCCCTCTTCTTCCCGCTTCCTCCCTGCCGTCCCACTTTTCTATACATTTCCTGAGGGATACCACCCGGCATCCAGGACGCTTCCGGCACCCAAATAGCCTGTCAGCTCGTTTTTTCTTCCCCCAGCGCAAAGTTCATCCCATTCCTACACACATCCTCCACACCTATTTCCTCCTGATCCCTTGCAGTGTTCCGGTTTTTTGTGTAAAATAGGAGAATACTTCTGTTGGATTTTGATCCGGCGGCAGACCCTGCGGCCTCCTGCCCGGACCCCTATGAAAGGTGAGACGGTTTTTATGTACAGTCAGCTGACCATCCTTGAACTCTTCGATTTGCAACACACCTTAGCCGCCGATTATCTGAAAAATACCCTGTATCCCTGGGAAGCTTTGGCGGGTATTCGGGACTGCATCCGACAGCTGGGGGAATCCCTGAACCCAGAGGATTACCATCACCCCCGTCCGGGAGTCTGGATCCATAAAACCGCTGTGGTTTTCCCTTCCGCCTATATCGGGGACGATGTGATTATCGGTGCGGGCACCGAAGTGCGCCATGGCGCCTTTATCCGGGGCAGTGCTCTGGTCGGAGAGGGCGCTGTAGTCGGGAATTCCACCGAACTCAAAAATGTTATTTTATTTGATGGGGTACAAGTCCCTCACTACAATTATGTAGGGGATTCTATCCTGGGCTATAAATCCCATATGGGTGCGGGATCCATCACCTCCAACGTGAAAAGCGACAAGCTGCCGGTGACTGTACGGGTTGAGGAAAACCGGCTGGAAACCGGCCTGAAAAAGGTTGGGGCTATGTTGGGGGATCATGTGGAAGTCGGCTGCGGCAGCGTGCTCAACCCGGGAACAGTGGTGGGACGGGACGCCCGCATCTATCCCCTGTCCATGGTCCGCGGCTTTGTCCCTGCCCGCAGTATCTATAAACGCCAAGGAGAAATCGCCGCTATTAAATAAGGCTCAGTCGGCATGCCTGTCCTTGGAAATGTCCCCAGCCTTCCTGGCCATGGTTCCCACAGGCCCGTGGCTCCCATCCCATAAAAGCCCGCCCTTTTCCAAGGCTCCTGACATTTCACGGGATATGGAAGGTGGCCCCTGTAAAGTCCGGTTCTCCCGCTGCCCGGCAGATCGCCGCGTAATCAAAAATTTTAAAAATATTAAGGAGAATATCCGGGAATTTCCGTTGTATTCCATCCTTCGCCACAGTATACTAAATAGGTCAGGTGCCCAAGACGATCGTCCGGGATCATATGGCCGCCCTCTCCTATCAGGCCCGTATCCTGGCAACTCCGGGGACAGCGTCCGCTTTTGGACCGAAACACATTGATATAACAGGAAAGGAGGATCCCGCTGATGTTTGGCAAGAGGCTGCTGACGCTTCTGGCGGCAGGACTTTTGCTGCTTTCCGCGGCAGGGTGCAAAAAAGATACCCCTGCCGGAAAAGCCTTTACCTTCCAACTGGAAAGCGATCCCAGACAGCTGGATCCGCAGGTTTCCACCGACCGGTCCTCGGTAACCATGGCGGCCGCCCTGTTTGAAGGCCTGGCCCGTTTGGACGAAAACGGCAAAGCCGTGCCCGCCGCCGCCGATTGGACCGTATCCTCCGATGGCTTGGTATACACCTTTACCCTGCGGGATTCCCTATGGAGTATCCAAAAATCCAAGGATCCCGATAATCTGTGGAAAAACGGTACCCCTGTCATCGCCCAGGATTTTGTGTTCGGTATGCAGCGGGCTGTATCCCCTTCTACCCGCTCCCAGCTGGCGGAAGAACTCTTCTGTATCCAAAACGCGGAAGAGGTCAATCAGGGCTTGCTCCCAGTGGAAGAGCTGGGTGTCAAGGCGCTGGATGAGAAAACCCTGGAAATTACCCTCACCCATCCCGATGACGCGTTCCCCGCCAAAACCACTACCACCCCCTATATGCCCTGTAACCAGGCTTTTTTTGAATATACCGGCGGCCGGTACGGCTTGGAAGCGGAATATATCCTGACCAACGGCCCCTTTTATGTGAAAACCTGGTATCATGACGAAACCATTACCCTGGCTAAAAACGAGGGCTATCATGACGCTGAAAGCATCCTGCCTTCTACCGTCCGCTTCAGTATGGTTCCCGCAGAGGACCCGGTGGGTTCCCTGGAGGGAGGTGCCCTGGACGCGGCTGCCCTGACCCCGGAACAGGCTGAAGCCGCGGAAAATGCCGGGCTGCAATTGGTCCCCCTCCAGGATACGGTACAGGTCCTGTGGTTTAATCATCGGGAAAAGCCCCTTTCTGACGCCGGGGTACGCCGCGGCCTGAGAGACGGCCTGGAGTGGACGGTGATACAAAGCCGCCTTACCCAGGATATGGGAACACCCGCTACGGGTTATGTCCCGCCGGATGCCGTGGCGCCCGGATCGGGGCCATACCGAACCGATAACAATGCCCTCACCCCGTCCTCCCTGGGACGGGAGGCTTTGGTGGACTTCGAAGCGGGCCTGGGACGGCTGGGACTGGAGAATTGCCCCAAACTCACCCTCCTCTGCGCCGACAATGAGGACAGCGTGGATTTGGCCAGATATATCCTCCAGTCCTGGCAGAAAAATCTGTCGGTCTATTTTGAACTGCAGACCCTGCCTGAGGCGGAACTGCTTTCCCGGGTTCAGTCCGGCAATTATCAGATGGCCATCTTCTCCTTCACCCCCAGCGCCATGGACGCTCTGGATGTGCTGATGAGCTACGGAAAGGCCGCCGCTCAAGATCTGCCGGAAGGTTCCTCCCAAAGCCGGTTTGACCAGGCGGCCCAAGCGCTGGATGATGGGGCGACCAGGGAAGAACTGGAAGCCCTGGAACGGGCCCTGTGGGAAGATTGCCCCTGTGTCCCCATCAGCTTCCCCACCCGATATGTGGGGCTGGGGAAAACCGTCAGCGGGGTCATTGTCCGCCCCTTCCGAGGCGGCGCCTTCGGCGCGGAGCTTGACTTCCGACAGGCTGGAAAACTGAAAGGATAAGTGTTCCGGAGAAGGCCGCCCAGCGGCCTTCTCTTTTTTTATAAGAAATCGGACGGTTAAAAAAATACACACCCGTTTACAACCCCCGACTGAAAATGCTATAATACAACTATTAACCGCGCGGAAAGGATGAAAAGCATGGCAAAAATTCAAATGAAAACCCCTTTGGTTGAAATGGATGGGGATGAGATGACCCGCATCATCTGGCAGGGCATCAAGGATAAGCTTTTAACCCCCTTTATTGACCTGAAATGCGAATATTATGCCCTGGGCCTGCCCAACCGGGACGCTACCGATGACCAGGTAACGGTGGATGCCGCCAACGCCATTAAAAAATACGGCGTCGGTGTCAAATGCGCCACCATCACCCCAAACGCCCAACGGGTGGAGGAATATAAGCTCAAGGAAATGTGGAAAAGCCCCAATGGTACCATCCGGGCGATCCTGGACGGCACCGTGTTCCGGGCTCCCGTGATCGTCAAAGGCATCACTCCCAGCGTTTCCACCTGGAAAAAACCAATCACCATCGCCCGCCATGCCTACGGGGATATCTATAAGAATTCCGAACTGTATGTGGACGGCGCCGCCAAGGCCGAACTCCTCGTAACCTACGCGGATGGCCGTCAGGACAAAAAGCTGATTCACGATTTCCGCAGCGCCGGGGTGGTTATGGGAATGCATAATACCGACGCTTCCATCAGCAGCTTCGCCCGGTCCTGCTTTAACTACGCCCTGTCGGTAAAACAAGACCTTTGGTTCTCCACAAAGGATACCATCTCCAAAATTTATGACCACCGGTTTAAGGATCTATTCGCTGAGATCTACGAAAACGAATTCAAGGACCAGTTCGAAGCCGCCGGCATCGAGTTTTTCTACACCCTTATCGATGACGCCGTCGCCCGGGTCATCCGCTCCGAAGGCGGCTTCATCTGGGCCTGCAAAAACTACGACGGCGATGTCATGAGCGATATGGTCGCTACCGCTTTCGGTTCCCTGGCCATGATGACCAGCGTCCTGGTGTCCCCCGACGGGCTCTACGAGTACGAGGCCGCCCACGGCACCGTTACCCGCCACTACTATAAACACCTGAAAGGGGAAGCTACTTCCACCAACTCCGTCGCCACCATCTTTGCCTGGTCCGGCGCCCTGCGGAAACGGGCGGAACTGGACGGCCTGGAGGATCTGGCCGCTTTCGCCGACCGCCTCGAGAAAGCTACCGTGCAGACCATCGAGGAAGGGGTCATGACCGGCGATCTGATGAACCTGTCCACCCTGCCCGAAAAACACAAGGTGGGTACCATGGAATTCCTGGACGAAGTGGCTAAACGGCTGAGCTGATAAAAGCTTGACAAATCCTGTCGGATGGTGTATGCTTTCTCCGTTCGCAGTTCTCACAACACAAACAAGGGGTGCTGGCGGTTCGGCCGGCTGAGAGGAAGCCCGCGGCTTCAAACCCTATAACCTGATCCGGATAATACCGGCGGAGGGATGTTTTCATAAGACGGTTTCCCCGGCGTTTTGCGCCGGATGGATGCTGCCATGGGCAAATGAAAGCCTCTCCACCACGGTGGAGAGGCTTTTTTGTCGGAAAATCCTCGGGAGCGTTTGCGCGGAGAGAAAGCGGAACTTTATTTTGGAAGAGGGAAAACCCAATGGAAAAAATCGTAGAATCTGTTCGCCCTAAAAATGCCCGCCCCCGTTCGGCGGTACTCCGCCTGACCGAAAGCGGTCTGATGCTGGCTATCGCCTTCGTGCTGTGTATGTTTCCCTTGGTGGAACTGCCCTACGGCGGCTCTATCACCTTGGGCTGCATGGCGCCGGTGATTATTATCGCTTACCGCTACGGTGTCAAATGGGGCCTGCTGACCGGCCTGGTGTTCAGCCTGCTCCAGATCCTCCAGGGCGGTATTAAAGTCCTCTCCTCTTACGGAACCACCGTGGCGTTCTTCCTGCTCATCCTGTTCCTGGATTACATCGTTGCCTTCGTTGTCCTCGGCTTGGCCGGTGTGTTCCGCGGCAAGCTGGGCAGCCAGCGGCTGGAACTCGCGGCCGGCGCCCTGCTGGCCTGCGTCCTGCGGTATCTGTGCCATTTCTTCTCCGGTATTACGATCTGGGCCGGTACCTCTATCCCCGCTGTCGGCGCTGTCCCCTACTCCCTGGTATATAACGCTACCTATATGCTGCCGGAAACCATTATCGCGGTACTGGCTGTTTATCTGCTGGGCAGTGCCCTGGATTTCCGCAAGGATATGGTTGGACCCCTGACCAGCCAGGCTAAACAATCCCCCCTCTCAACCGGTATCGCCGTAGGCATCAATGTGATCCTGCTGGGTGCCCTGGCCTTTGATACCGCCCATATTTTCAGCTTCCTCCAGAACGCCGAAACCGGCGAATTCGATATCACCGGTATCGCCAACTGCAACTGGGTACTGGTAGCGATTGTGACTGTGGCCGCTATCGCTATAGCGGTGATCGGTACGTTGGTACGCCGGTCCATCAGCCATAAGGCGGCCGCCGCGGAAGGATAACCATCCGATCCGGGTTTGCCGGGAATCAGTAAACCAATAGGATCACCGAAGCCGGCCGGAGGGCGTATGCCTTCCGGCCGGCTTTTCAAAACCCTGCGCGTGTGGGAAGTCCTCTTTCCGCTGCCCCCATCTCCCGGGAGCACAAAACAAAAACCAAGGGGCCGGCCCCTGAAAAGCTCCCAAAATCCCGGAAATCCACCTGAAAAACCCGGAGTTCAGGCTTGTACCCGGCCGCCGGCTGTGATACAATAAAAAATAACCGTTTTATGGTATCGATTTTTGCGGGCCGTATGCCGGCCTGTGACCTGGAGGGTTCCCTATGTCTGAAAGAAAAGAATTGGCCAAAACCTATGAGCCCCGGGAGGTGGAAAACCGGATTTATGATTTCTGGATCAAAGGCCGGTATTTCCATGCCCAGGTGAATCCTGAGAAAACACCCTATACGATTGTTATTCCCCCCCCAAACATTACCGGCCAGCTCCACATGGGCCATGCCCTGGACGAAACCTTCCAGGATATCCTGATCCGCTGGCGGCGGATGCAGGGATATGAGGCCCTATGGCTGCCGGGCACCGACCATGCCTCCATCGCTACCGAGGCGAAAATCGTGGAGGCTATGGCTAAAGAGGGCCTTAAAAAAGAGGATATCGGCAGGGACGGGTTCCTGGAACGGGCCTGGGCCTGGAAGGAACAGTATGGCGGCCGTATTGTGGAACAGCTGAAAAAACTGGGTTCCTCCTGCGACTGGGAACGGGAACGCTTTACCCTGGATGAGGGCTGCTCCAAAGCTGTGCGGGAAGTGTTCGTCCGCTTGTATGAAAAAGGCCTGATTTACCGGGGCGAACGAATCGTCAACTGGTGCCCCCACTGCCATACCTCCATCTCCGACGCCGAGGTGGAATTCGAGGAGAAGGACGCCTTTTTCTGGCACCTGCGCTACCCCATCGCCGATGATAACGGCAATCCTACCGGCGACTACCTGATCCTGGCCACTACCCGCCCCGAAACCATGCTGGGCGATACCGCCGTGGCGGTACACCCCGATGATCCCCGGTATCAGCACCTGGTGGGCAAAAATGTCATTCTCCCTCTGGTGAATAAGCTGATCCCCGTGGTGGCGGATACCTATGTGGAAATGGATTTCGGTACCGGCGTGGTGAAAATTACCCCCGCCCACGATCCCAACGATTTCGAGGTGGGGCTGCGCCATAACCTGCCGGTGATCACCGTTACCGACGAAAACGGCGTGATGAACGATCTGGCCGGGAAATATCAGGGCCAGACCATTATGGAATGCCGCAAAAATATTGTCAGGGATCTGGATGACCAGGGCTATTTGGTGAAAACCGAGCCGATGAAGCATAATGTGGGTTCCTGCTACCGCTGCCATACCGTCATCGAGCCCCGGGTCTCCCTCCAGTGGTTTGTCAAAATGGCGCCCCTGGCCGAGCCCGCTATCCAGGCGGTCAAAAACGGCCAGACCAAGTTCGTCCCCGAACGGTTTGATAAGATTTATTTCAATTGGCTGAATAATATCCGGGATTGGTGTATCTCCCGGCAGCTGTGGTGGGGCCACCGCATCCCCGCCTGGTACTGCCAGGACTGCGGCGAAATCGTGGTCAGCCGCCAAGAACCTACCACCTGTCCCAAATGCCACGGTACCCGTCTCCGCCAGGACGAGGATACCCTGGATACCTGGTTCTCGTCCGCCCTCTGGCCCTTCTCTACACTGGGTTGGCCCGACAAAACGCCTGAATTGGAGTATTTCTATCCCACCAATACCCTGGTTACGGGTTATGATATTATTTTCTTCTGGGTCGCCCGGATGATGTTCTCCGGCCTGGAACACATGGGCCATGTCCCCTTCGATACCGTGTTTATCCATGGCCTGGTGCGGGACGCCAAAGGCAGAAAAATGTCCAAATCCCTGGGTAACGGTATCGATCCCCTGGAGATTATCGACCAGTACGGCGCTGATGCCCTGCGCTTTATGCTGGCTACCGGAAACAGCCCCGGCAACGATATGCGCTTCATGACCGAAAAGGTGGAGGCTTCCCGCAATTTTGCTAACAAGCTCTGGAATGCCGCCCGCTTTATCCTGATGAATATCGGCGACCGCCAGGTGCCTCTGTCCCTGCCCGAAAACCTTACCCTGGAAGATAAGTGGATTGTGTCTAAATTCAATACACTGGCTAAAGCCGTCACCGATAACCTGGAAAAATTCGAACTGGGTATCGCGGTACAAAAACTCTACGATTTTATCTGGGATCAGTTCTGCGACTGGACCATCGAACTGTGCAAGTCCCGTCTCCAGGGCGATGAAACCGCTGCCGACGGCGCCCGCCGGGTGCTCACTTGGGTCATGACCGGTATCCTCAAACTTCTCCATCCTTTCATGCCCTTCATCACGGAGGAAATCTGGCAGTCCCTGCCCCATGACGGCCCAGCCCTGATGATTGCCCCCTGGCCGGTTTACGATGACGCCCTCCATTTCCCCGAAGAGGAAAAAGAAATGGAACGTATTATGGAGGCTATTCGGGCTATCCGCAACCGCCGCGCTGAAATGAATGTTCCCCCCTCCCGGAAAGCCCAGGTCTTTGTGGAAACCGCTTTCACCGGTACCTTTACCGATGGCGCCGCGTTTATCCAGCGGCTTGCCTCCGCCTCCGAAGTTCGGGTCGGTCAGAGTTTTGACGTTCCTGGTGCGGTCAGTATTGTTACCCCGGACGCTACGATCAAAATCCCGATGGATGAACTGGTGGACAAGGAAGCGGAACGGGCCAGGCTCTCCAAAGAACGGGATAATGTCCAAAAACAGTTGGATGGTGTCCTGTCCCGCCTCAACAACAAGGCCTTTACCGACAAAGCCCCCGAAGCTGTGGTCAACGGCGCCAAAGAACAGGCTGCCCGGCTTCAGGAAAAATTGCAGCTCCTGGAACAGAGCCTTAAAGCGCTCTGATCTCCCCAAATGTGGTTTTGCCCTCCCCAGCGGATAACGGGGGTTCTGTCTGTCGGCCCCGCCTGCCCTTGCGGTTGCTGGTTTTGACCGGGGTGCCAAGTTTCCTACCCCGTAGGACACATAGGGGGCGCTACCCCTCGACCCCGCCTCCTCTTGCGGTGCCCAAAACCGCCCCGCGCCGCGTTGTGGCTGCCGGTTTTGACCGCGGCGCCAACCCCTGCTCGCTGCTTCCCGCACCGCGGGCG
>CALWMQ010000038.1 GCA_944382025.1 uncultured Clostridia bacterium
CTGATAGCACCACCAGAGTTGGACCACCGCCGCCAGAATGATGTGAATCTTCCAAAGCCCCCACAGAATCAAAAAGGGGACCCCGAAGCACAGCAGAACCACTACCAGTGTCAGCACAAGGCCGCCCCGAAATTCTCCGCCGGGGGTCTGAGGAAATACCCGGCGGGCGGCCTTTTCTCCCTTTGAAATCAGTTTGCCGATCAGGCATATTGGATGGGGCAACCAATAGGGATCCCCCAGCAGCAAATCCAGCACAAAGGCCAGTACAATGGTCCCGGCCAAAAGCATACCGCCCGCCTCCTTCTCAAAGCTCCGCCCGCCCGCCCGCCTCCCGCCGGTAGGCGTCGCAGGCCCGGACAAAGCGTTCCGCCATCTCCGGCGTCCCGTAAAAATGCAGATGGGGATACCCCGCCAGCAGACGGCCCTTGGCCGCCATACAGGGATATGTGGCTCCTGTGCTCACCTTTTCAGCCAGAAAGGCCGCGCCGCAGTCGGTGCTGTCCCCATAGTGGAATTCATGGGCCGGAACCCGGTCCCCCTGACGACACAACAGGGTGTCCTCCCGGGCCGTCAGGGTCACATAGCCGAACCGGCGGAGCCCTTCGGTCATCCGGGAGGTGGAGGCCAACGCCCCCACCAGAGGATATGCCGTTCCGTCCGGCCCCTCAAAGGCCTCCTGCAGATACTGGAAGCCTCCACATTCCCCGTAAATGGGCATTCCGGACCTCCAGGCCTCCCGGATGCTGCGGAGCATCCCGGCGTTGCCGCTAAGCCGGTCCAGATACAGTTCCGGATATCCTCCGCCCAGCAGAAGGCCGCTGAGTCCCTCCGGCAGCGCAGCGTCCTCCAGAGGGGAAAAGGGGACCAGCCGGGCCCCCAACCGCTCCAGCAGACCAAGGGAATCCTCATAATAAAAGCAAAAGGCCTTGTCCCGGGCTATCCCGATAGATACCTCCTGAGCCACCGGCCGAACCGGCAACTCCTCATACGCAATGGGACCGGCGGTATCCCCCAGTTCCAGCAGACCGTCCAGATCCAGAGTCCGCTCCGCCTGGGCAGCTAAGATGTCCGCCATCTCCTTCAGCCGGTCTACCTCCGCCGCCGTCACCAGTCCCAGATGGCGGCTCTCCAGCCGCACCTCCGGCATGGGGGGCAGCCAGCCATATACCCGCAGACCGGTGCGCTCCTCGATCATGTCCCGGTACATGTCTGCCATTTTCGGACCGCTCACCTGGTTGAGAATCACGCCCCGTACCCGGTTTTCCCCGAAATCCCGGAGCCCCTGGAGCAGGGCGCACACCGTCAGAGACATGCCCCGGCAGCCCAGTACCAGTACCGCCGGGGTACCGGTCTCATTTGACAGGTGGCAGCTGGAATACTGGGCAGTCCGTCCCAGGCCATCGTAGAATCCCATAACTCCCTCAATGACCGCCAGGCGGCTGTCCCGACTGTTCTCCGCCAGGGAGGCCAGCACCCCGTTTCTTCCCATGAGAAACAGGTCCAGGTTCCGGGACCTGGTCCCGAGAATCCGGGAATGGAACATGGGATCGATGTAATCCGGCCCCGCTTTGAAGGCGGAGAGGGCCACACCCCGTTTTTTCAGTGCCCCCAAAACAGCGCAGGTGACGGTGGTTTTCCCGCATCCGCTGCCCGCGCCGGCCAGCAGGATACGGGGAGGACAGCTCTGTTTCACTGGGGTATCCCTCCTCCGCAGAAAATGTACAGGCCGTCTTCCTCCTGAAATTCCCGGTTGAGACGGCTGCGGCGGAAGCACCGGAAGGAAATCCCCCGGTCCTCCAATTCTCGTGCCAAGTCCCGGCACCTCTCCCGATCCCAACCGGTCAGGGTAAACCGCATCCGGGGATTGGCTTCCAGCAGCTCCAGCAACAGCTCCGCCTGGTCCTCTCCGGCATACACAGCGTCCAGCGGACGGGGCAGCGCCTCTCGGGAAACCGGCTCTATATTGTATCTCCCCCAAGCCCGGCACCGCTCCTTCACCTTCTCGGGCTGCTCGGTCAGGCACAGAGCCTCGCCCCGAACCCGGGCAGCCATCTCCAGCACCATGTCCCCGCCGGTAAGGTCGGCGCACCGGTCCTCCTCCAGGAGAGGTGGACAGAGCCCCTCCTCCGACGGGTACGCCCGGCCCGCCAAGGGATTTTCCACCACCAGCGCCGTCAGATCGTCGAAGGACAGCCTGCGCAGCTCATCCGCCGTTCCGGACAGCAGGCGCTGGTCCGCCGCCCCCAGCCGCTCCCCGATGTACACCGTCAGCCCGCCGCCGCCCCGCTCCCACAACAGGCGGCACACGTCCTGAGCCCGAAAACCGCCGCCGGTGAGCACAAAGGTATGCAAGTTAGCGGAAACGGTGGACAGCAGGGCTCCCCGGCGTCCGTGCATACTGACGGCGGCCATGTTCTCATAGCGCAGGTAAAACCGGGAACAAAGGTATTGCAGACTGCTGATGCCGCATACCAGATCGGCCTCAACGCCCTGGGGCAGCCGGGACAGCAGATAGCTGGCATAGGAATAAAATCCGGTATCCCCGGACACCAGAACGCAGATGCGCTGGTTTCCCGCATGATCCGCAATGTAGGCCACCGCCTGGTCCAGATTCCGATCCAGCACCAGATGGGGCTTGTCCGGATAGGGGGCCAGCAGCCGCCGTCCGCCGATGAGAAACTCTGCTTCCTCAATGGCCCGCTCCGCCTGCCGGGTCAGGGTTTCCCCGTCCCCCATGCCGGTCCCCACAATGGTCAGCCTGTGCATACTCTCACCTTCCCGAATTCCTCAGCTTAGTTAAAAGTGCGGCCGCTCCGTCGCTTTCGGCCAGACGCCTGCCGTCGTCGGTGTACAGCAGGACCTCCGCCTCCAGTTCCTCATAACCATATTGGCATACCCGTTCCTGAATCCGCCTCACCAGCCGGGGATACACCCCCTGCAGTCCTTTTTCCTCCAGCAGGGCCACCGCCTCGGCGGTGGTAAGACACCGGTAAATCCGACACACCGTATCCCGGTCCGCCCCCTCCATGGCCGCAAAGGCCGCCAGGGTTTCCATTCGGGCGTCCGCCACCCGGGAATGAGTGTGGAACACCCCCGCCGCCACCTTGCACAGCTTACCCAGCTGCCCTACCAGCAACACCTGTTTCATGCCACGGTATCGGGCGTAGTCCAGCATATAGCCCAGGAAATTGGAGGTGACCACACACAGGGAGGCGGGCACGCCGTTTTCTGCGGCCAGCCGCTTCCCCTGCTCCCCGAAAACGAAGGCACAGTCCTGCCGGTCTATCGCCAGCAGGTCCAACTCCAGAGCCAGGCTCTCCTTATATGCCTCCTCGCTCATGGGGCGGACTATGCCGCTGGTGCCCAGGATGGAGATGCCGCCCACAATACCCAATCGAGGATTGAAGGTTTTGGCAGCCACTGTCTCCCCTCCGGGAACCAGGATCACCACCTGGGCGCCCTGTCCCCGGGGCAGTACCTTTTCCACCTCTGCCGTGATCATCCGCAGCGGTACCGGATTGATGGCGGCGGATCCCACCGGAGTCTTGAGTCCCGGGCGGGTAACCCGGCCGACCCCCTCGCCCCCGTCCACCGTCACTCCGGGTTCCGGGGTCAGGCGGACCTGGGCGCAGATCTCCAGGCCATTGGTCACGTCCGGATCGTCCCCGCCGTCTTTAATCACGGCACAGACCACCTGATTCCCCTCTACCTGAGTACGGGCAATGGGGATAGACAGGGGACCCCGGGCGGTGTCAATAGACACCGCCTGCGTCGGAGCGCCAGCCAGAGCCAGCACCGCCGCCTTGGCAGCCGCGGCGGCGCAGCTGCCGGTGGTGTAGCCCTCCCGAAGCTGTTTTCCCTGATAAAATACTGTTCCCATAGGCCCTCCTGTCTCGGGCTTCCCCTTTTACAGGGCGGAACGCCCCTGCTCCCGTATATCCTCTAAAAGTGCCAGTGCGGCCTTCTCTACCTCGTCCAGGGACTCAAAGAACGTTCCCTCATACCGAGGCGGGACGATCAGGATAGTAGGCAATCCCAGCTGTTCCGCCGCCGCGATCTTCTCCGGTGTACCTCCCTGAGCGCCGCTGTCTTTGGATACCACCGCTCCCACCGGAAAGCGGCGGAAATCTTCCAGATTCTCCTCCAGAGTGAAGGTGCCGCATTTGGCCAGAACCTGATTTTCCGGAATCCCACAGACATGGCACTGTTCCCGGGATGCGGGCTGATCCAGCACTCTGGCCACCAGCCGATGGGGCGGCAGAACCGCGGTAAAATTCCCCAGGTGGTTGGTTCCTACCGTCAGAAACACCATTCGATCCCCGCACAACTCCGCCGCCAGCCGGGCTGCCTCCGGGAAGTTGTCCACGCTATGGATCAGCTTTCCCTCATAGGGATCGCTCGGCCGCACATAGCGGAGCAGCGGCATCCCCTCCATTCGACAGGCTTCCCCGATCTCCCGGGAAACCTCCTGGGCAAAGGGATGGGAGCAGTCGATCACCAGGTCCGTGTTCCGTTCCCGGATCAGCTCCCGGAACCCAGCCGCGTCCTTTTTCCCGCAAATGACCGGATAGTTTCCCTGCTCTGCCAGCTGGGCCCCGTAAGCAGTCGCTACCGACAGGGTCACCGGGCAGGTTCTGCTCAATCGTTCACACAAATGACGGGCTTCTACGATCCCGCCGATTACTAAAATCATTGTCCACACTCCATTTTCTCCCGGCAGAGGGCCTCCAACTCCTCCGCCATAGTTTCTCCAGCCAGCCTCAGAACCGGTTTTCCTTCCGCCTCCAGCCGCTGGGCCAAAGCCCGGTTGCGCTCGTTGAGGGAGCAGACCGGGCAGTCGCTGATCACGATGTACCGATAGTCCCGTGCCGTTCGGTAGGCCCGCTCCGCCGCCGCCTCGGTCACCGGCGTATAGGCGGGCACCGCCTCCACCGGTGCGTTCATAGCACGGGCGATGGGATAAACCACGTCATTGTCGTGGAGTACCCCCATGCCGAAGCCTAGATAAAATTTGTTCAGGTTCCGAAGCAGCTTGGGGGTGGAAGCGTCGCTTCCTACTATGTACACATCCTTATCCGGAACGCTAAGATATTGCACAAGACCCAGGTCGGGATTAAACTGGCGGGCTGAGAAGCCATACAACTCTTCCAGAGCGCCGCTCTCCAGCACCTGCTCGGTGGCGCCGCTGACCAGCACCCGGTCATCCTTGACCAGTACCAGCCAGTCACAGCATTTCACTGCTAAATCCGGCTCGTGGAGCGTACAGATGATGGTTTTCCCTTCCCGGACACACAGCCGCCTTAGGATATGCAGCACGTCCAGCTTATGCTTGATATCCAGGTGATTGGTGGGCTCATCCAGCATCAGGATATCCGCGTCCTGGGCAAGGCCCCGGACCAACATCACCTTCTGCTTCTCCCCATCGCTCATCTCATAAAAATACATATCCTTCAAATAGGCGGCGGAGCACAACTCCATACACCGATCCACCACCTCAAGGTCCCGGTCCGACAGCTTGCAGAAAAAGCCGGTGTGGGGATATCGGCCCATGGCGGCCACCTCCCGCCCGGTAAGATTGCCGATATCGATCTTTTGGGTCAGCACCACTGCCATCTCCCGCGCCAGATCCGCTGACCGAACCCGCTCCAGTTCCCGGCCGTTGAGCCGCACCTCTCCACTCACCTTGGGGATGATACGGGAAATGGTTTTGAGCATGGTGGTCTTGCCTGCGCCGTTGGAACCCAGGATGCAAATCATCTTGCCCTTTAGGAAATCCGCCTGTATATTGTCCACAATCACCTTTCCGCCGTAGCCTACCGACAGGTGATCCAGCTGGATAACCTTTTCCTCCGCCATACTCCCGCCTCCCTTCTTCAATAGCGGCCGCTTTTATTCTTCCGCAGCAGCAAAAACAGCACCAGCGGAACTCCCACACAGGAGGTGATATTGCCTACCGCCAGTTCTCCCGGGGCAGCCACCGTCCGGGCCAGCAGGTCACACACCACTCCAAACACCGCCCCCAACAGCAGACAGGCAGGAATCAACACCCGGGAATCCTCCGACTTGAGCAGCAGGCGGGAAATATGGGGTACGCTCATTCCCACAAAGGCTACCGGCCCGGCAAAGGCGGTCACCACCGCTGTCAGCACCCCGGAAAACAGGATAATCAGGAACCGGAGCAGCCGGGCGTTGACCCCCATGGTTTTCGCGTAAGCTTCCCCCAGAAGATACAGATTCAGGCTTTTGGACAGCAGAAACGACAGGACGAAAAACACGCCGCACACCACCGCCAGAACCTTGACATTATCCCAGGTCATCAAGCTGAAGGATCCCATACCCCATCGGGTGAAATCCGCTACCGCGTCGTTGTCCGACAAAGATGTCATGATCCCGACCGCCGCCGAACACAGGTAGCTGAGCATCATGCCCACAATGAGCAGGGAGGTAACACTTTTGATTTTCTGAGCAAAGGCCAGGATGACCGCCATCATCACCATGGACCCCACAAACCCGCCCGCAAACATAAACCAGGAGTTATCGGAGGACAATCCAAAGGTCACCCCGCCCAGCACAGCCAGTCCCACGAACAGGCGGGCACCAGAGGAAATGCCCAGAACGTAGGGATCCGCAATGGGGTTGTTGAACAAAATCTGCAGCAGCAAACCTGCCAGGGCCAGGGCCGCCCCACCGAACAGGCTGGCCACTACACGGCACAAACGCATGTTATGGACAATAATACTGTCGGTGTTGGTCAGATCAGTGGGCTGGAACAGCACCTCCAGCACCCGGGAGGGGGAAATAAACACCGAGCCAATGCCGATAGCCAGCACCGCCGACACCGCCAGCAGCGCCGCCAGTACCAGCAGTACCACCGTGGCCCGCACTCCCTTATGCCTTAACGTGTTTTGCTCCTTCATAGCGTCCATCCTTCCAACTGCTGATATACCTATCCGAACTCCCTATAATTTCGGTGCTAGCTCCTCCGGAACGCCTCAAAAGGAACAGCCATTTTCCGGCTTTATACCGTCTCGGATTGGGCCTTCCCGGCAAGAGATGCCCGGAGGAAGAAAGCCCCTATAGAGCTGCCATAAACCATGACAGCCCTATAGGGAACCCCATGTTATTTCTGGTTCGTTTTATTGAATTCCACGATTTTGTCCGCACCGGACAAATCCGTAAATTCCTCCGGATACAGCATCTTGGCCACGCTCTCCATGATCTCGCCGATATTGGCGGTATCCTGGGCCCAGTCATAGCTGACCACATAGCAGTCCCCGTTTTTATAGGCCGGCGCGGTGGAGAAGTCAATCTGCCCCTCCATGTTCAGGCAGGTGATGTCGTCTGCGGTCTCAAACTTGATGTATTTCAGAGAGTTGCCGTACAGCAGCTTATCCGCCTGTTGCAGATAGGTCAGGAACTCCTCGCTCTGGACATAGATAGCGTTGTCCTCGGTCTCGGGACACAGAACCTCCCCACCCAGATCCTTGATGAAACTGGCGGTATAGTCCTTATCGGTCTTTACCGACCAAGGCGCTTTAGAGGTATTGAACCACAACACCTTGGGCTTGTTCTCGATCTCCTTGGCGCGGTCGATAACCGCGTTCGCCCTGGTGATACCGTCCTCCAGGAAGGCGTTGCCCTCCTTTTCCTTGTCGATGAAGGCTCCAAACAACTCAATCCACTGGGCACGGCCTTTGTAGTCCTTCTCCGCAAAGTCGCCGATGTACACACAGGTCATACCGCTTTCTTCCAGCTTCTTGGCCACAGTGACATCCGCCTGCATGCCGCCCACAAAAATGACCTGGGGGTTCAGGGCGGCCACTACCTCCTGATCGAAATACTTGGAGCCATCCTCCGCCTTCTGGGAACTGAGGCTGGCCACCGTACCGTCCTCAATCGCCTGTTTAAGTTCCGGGATCTCACAGCTGCTGGCGCTCAGGGAGGTGCCTACAATGGTGCCAACCGCGTCCAGATTGGCAAAATGCCCTGCGTGGGAACTGGCCAGGGTCACCACCCGCTCTACTTTCCCGTCAATCTGCTTGTCCCATTTGGCGTCCACCGGCTTGGTGGCTCCCTCCGGCAGCAGCAGAATCCGCTGGGTGCGCTCGTTGGTCTGACCCTCCTCGCTGGTAGAGGAAAATTTGGTGGCGATGATTTTCGCCCCGCCGTTGTAATACTCGATGGTGAATCCCTGGGCGTACTCGGGAGTATACGTTTCCTTCAAGGTGCCAGGTTCCGATGAGCCTGATACGCTTCCGGTGGCGGTGGAGGAAAGGTTCCCTTCCCCGCTCTGGCCACAGCCCGCCAGGCATAACGCCATGACAAGGCTCAAAACTGCCGCTGTGATTCTTTTCATTTCGAATTCCCCTTCTTTTTTGATTTCTTCAGAATAAATAAAGGCGAATTCCATAAAAAAACTCCCATGCCGGTCAATGACAGCATGGGATCTGTTTCTTCCCTTTTTACAGAAGTCCAGAAAACCATATAACTCTGCTGCCTGTCAAGTTATATGCATCCATGTGCGGCAGGTCTCCCGGCTCGAGGATCATCGCCTTACCTTCGCCTTCCCAGAAACCCGTTCCAGTGGCATATGAAGGCAGACTCCCCTATCACGGTAGCAGGTCTGCTCAGGATTCGCACCTGATTCCCTATTCTCACTGTTTTGACACAGCGCACCGCCATTTATTTATTCTGGGGATATTATAGTCCCCGATCCTTCTGTTGTAAAGCAAAATTTTCAGCAGAATTTGTAAAATATTGCAATTCGCTCCCGAAAAATACCATGATATGTTCTATAGCTATCCGAGCGGACGCGATAAGCGCTTCTGTCCAAGGGGGATCAGACGGTTCAGCCGTTCGGACATCAGCAGCATAAGGAAAGTCAGCAAAAACAGATATAGAGGGTATAAACCTATATGTATATGCGCCGCCACCAGCCCAAACAACGGAGGCATAAACGTAGACCCCATATATGCGCAGGCCATTTGGATACCGATAACCGCCTGGGAATTTTCCCTTCCGAAATTATCCGGCGTAGCGTGGATAATCGACGGATAGATCGGTGCGCAGCCGAATCCAACGATAATCAGCCCGGCCAGCGATGGGACATGGGCCTGGACCGGTAGGAAAATCAACCCAATCCCACACAGGACAATCAGAATCCCTGCACGGATCAACATCCGGTCTCCCACCCGGTCAGCGATGAAACCGCACAAAAAACGCCCTATAGTAATACCAAGGAAAAATAGGGAGGCAAAACAGGCTGCCGTATCCGCCGGGATCCCCCGGAATTGAACCAAGTAGCTGCTGGCCCATAAGCCCGCTGTCTGCTCCAGAGCGCAATATCCAAAAAAGGTGACAAGCACCAACAAAACCCCAGGAATTTTTACGGCTTGGGCCAGGCTCAGCGCTTTCCCGGATGATTCTATGTCCCCTGCCGCTTCCGCTTTCTTCTTCCAAAGCGGCAAGCTGATAAACAGCACGACAGTCAACAGAATCTGGATAATGGAAACCGCACGGTAACCGCTATTCCAGCCATACCCTCCGGACAGGCAAAAACTCATAATATATGGGCTGGCAGACGCCCCTACACCCCAAAAGCAATGCAGCCAACTCATATGGCGGGACGAATAATGAAGGGCTACATAATTGTTCAGCGCGGCGTCCACCGCGCCTGCGCCCAGACCATAAGGAACCGCCCACAGGCATAAAAAGCCAAACGTATGGGAAACCGAAAAGCCAAACAGGGCCGCCGCTGTCATCAACACACTGACAGCGGTAACCAGTCCTGTCCCCATCTTGCGGGTTACCTGGTGGGAAAACAGGCTGGAAATAATCGTTCCTCCCGCGATAATCATGGTAAGGATACCAGCGTATGATACCGGAACGCCCAGGTCCTCGTGCATCACGGGCCACGCCGACCCGATCAGGGAATCCGGCAGCCCTAAACTGATAAACGCCATATAAATAATTGCGATCAAAAAAGATACCATACGCCATCCATCCTACCGTATTGATCCTGCGCTGTTGCCGCCTGCGCCTGTGGCCGCCCTTTTCAAGGGATGGACATTCCTACAACAGCATGAAAGAAAAGCGGGCTTCGATCCCTTTCCCGTATATTCAGACATCTTTGCCAGTCCGGCTGGCGGATACGTTGCACCATCCTGCCGGCCGAGGAGTGCGGAATATCCCCCCTGTTGACTCAGTGCGCCACCATCTACAATGGCCAGGGGTTACGTATTGTTCCGGCAAAGCGGCGGTCCCCGGCGCCTGCGTAAAGAGTAACAATCCCGCCGCCAGTATGGACGGCGCCATCCAAGATCAGGAGCCCACTCCCCTGTTATGAGAACCTATAACGGGAACTGGCTCTTTATGGGAAACAACATTGTATAGCGGTGAAAGCCCGCGAACAACCCATATCTGCCACTGATAGCCCATTGGTTAGAACAACCCTAACAGATTCACCGCCAGGGTT
>CALWMQ010000039.1 GCA_944382025.1 uncultured Clostridia bacterium
TATGTTCATATAAGCGACGCCGTAGGAAATGGTGTTTTCGCTGGCGCCGAACGCCATGAGAAATTCCCGGTTGAAGAGAAGCAGCACCACGGTCAGCAGAACCGATATGATGATTTGAATGGTGAAACAGTTGCCCAGGGTTTTTTCTGCAGACTCATTATCCCCATTCTCCATAAAAATGGAAGCCCGGGGCGCGCCGCCATAGGCCGCAAAGGCGGCGAAGGCGGTAACAATCATGATCAGCGGCATGCAGACGCCCAGGCCGGTAAGCGCTTTATCCCCGGTTTCCGGGATATGTCCGATATAGATCCGGTCAACAATATTGTAAAGCATATTGATGACCTGGGCCGTGACGGTGGGCAGCGCCAGCCGCAGCAGGAGCCTTCTCAAAGGCTCCTGTCCTAAAAAGTTTTTGTCCTCGCTCACAGGGAGTCCCCTCTTTCCGTTTCAGTTCGGGTATTTTCCATAATGCGCCTGTTGAAGGAATCAAACAAATCCCGTTCCTGAGAGGAAAACCCTTGAAAAAGCCGATCACGGAACGCTTTTTGAACAATTTCAACCTTTTTCGTAATCGGCTCCGCGGCAGGAAGCAGGAATAGATGGATCCGCCTGCGATCTTCCCGGTCCGGGCGGCGCTGCAGCAGGGATTTTTGAATCAGGCTCTCTACTGCCTGGGACACATTTCCTTTGGACAGCATCCGCAGTTCCACAATATCAGCCGCGGTATCCTTTCCGGGATTATTGTACAGGAAGCTGATAACTGCCGCCTCCGTAGCGTTCAGGCCATACTCTTCACAGACCGGTTTGAGCATGACATCGTGCAGACGGATAGTACGGCGTATAGTAGTAAGAAACTCTGTGGCGATCAGCATGCAATCCCCCCTAAAGATAACTGTTTTTATAAAAACAGTTTAAATTAAAACTGTTTCCAAATGAACATTATAGTCGCTGCAGTACTGATGTCAAGCGGGGCGGGGGAATCTTCACAATTTGTTTACGGGTGAGATGCTGTCAGCGGGTATCGGGACAGGCAGAGGCTGAATCATTGCGAAAAAGCGGAGCGTTCCGGTGGCAATACCACCAGGAAGCTCCGCTTTTAGAAGGATATCGGATGTGGGTATTCTTGGGGTACCTTGATCAGGCACTTTATACCCACTGGCTTTTTGAGTTGTAGGGCAGGGGGCCGGGCCAGGTTTCGAGAATTTCGCAATATCTCTTATACGCTTTAGCGACGGCGCCTTCCCAGGATAGATACAGATGCTGGCCGGCATGGCGCCCCACCGTACGGATGGCGTCACGATCCTGGCAAGCGTCCAGAAGAACTTGGGCACAGGAGGTGGGATTTTCCTCGGCAAGATAGCCGGACATCTTATGGGAAACCCCTTCGGCGGCGCAGCTCCCCCGTACCAGGAGGGTAGGGCAGTCACAGGCGGCAGCTTCTTTGACGACGATGCCGGAAGTATCGTAGGTGGAGGGAAACAGGAACATATCCGCCAGGGAATAAAATACCCGTAAATATTCCCGGTCATAAATAGCGCCGGTGAAAATGGCATCTTCTTTGAGCCCGCAGTTTTCAGCATATACCCGGATATTCGGGGCGTCATAGCTGTTTCCACAAAGAAAGCGGTAAACGGTACGCCTTCACCTTTGAGCAGCTTCACACTATCCAGGATCAGCCGGACATTTTTATACCACATCATCCGGCCGACAAATAAAAAGACAAACCGATCTTCCGGGACGGCATATTTTTCCCGTAATTCCGCCACCTGTTCCGGCTTGGCCCGGCCGTAGGCAAAATCAGTCCCGTTTTCCATAACGGTATAGCCGCCTTTGTAACCGATATTGCGCAGGGCTTTGCCGCAGCCTTCCGTCACCACCCAGACTTCGTCAACCGCGTTGATGTTATCAAGCAGGAATTTCATAGCGATTTTCCGCATGCCGTCCAAGGGGACGCGTTTAGCGATATCGATGTCAAATTTGGTATGGTATGTCAGTACCGTAGGGACTCGTGGACGATGATTGACGTTGGCGGCCAGCACCGAGGAAGCGAAAGGGGCGTGAACATGGATCAGGTCAAATTTCTTTTTCCGCAGTTTGATCAGGGTATCGGGATTAAAGGGGTTGCCCGCCCGATAACCGATACGGCTATCCAAAGGAATAGACTGATAGCGGAATACCTCGAAGGGATAGGCGTCCACCGCCCCCTTATATTTTGGGGTAACTACCGTCACATCGCAGTGGTTCTGGTGGAGGATGGCGGCATAATTTTTGACTGTCTGGGCCACACCGTCGATGGTGGGAGGGAAAGAATCGTTAAAGAGGCCGATTTTCAGTCGTTCCATGAAACTGTTACTCCTTCTGCAAAGCGGAGGGCCCTTGGCCGCAGTAGCCGCTGTTTTGGCTGGTACTATTTTACTATGGATTTCTGTCACGTTCAAGTAGAGAATTTCAGTAGAATTTCTTAAGGCCGGTATAAGGATGGACCAGACGTCCAAAATATACGTCCAAAATTTTACCGAAAATTTATAAAACATCTTTTCTCCAGGTCAGGAATACGATATAATAGTAAGGAAGATCCTGGCCTGACAGGCTGCCGGGATCTGAGTTGTGTGTTGCCCTGCCTGGGCTGAAAACAGTCTCATTCCGTGCGTAAAGAAAGGGGACAACCTTATGGCAAAAACCTATTCCGTGGCTCTGTCAAAGGTCATCAAGGAGTTAGCTCTGGAAACGGTGTATATGCCATCAGATCCGGACGGGCTTCTGGTCATGTGCAGCGATGTCAACCGGCCTGGTTTGGCCCTGTCAGGGTACTTTGAATACTTTGACAATGACCGGATCCAAGTCCTTGGAAAAAGCGAACATGGTTTTTTGAGCGATCTGGATCCGGAACTGCGTGCCAAACGCTTCCGGCAGCTGGGAGAACATCATCCCCCAGCGGTGGTGGTTACCCGAAAGCTGGAAATTCTGCCCGAACTGCTGGAGGCATGCCGGCAATATCAGGTGCCGCTGCTGCATTCCGCCGATACCACCTCTAGCTTTATGGCGGCCCTCATCGCGTTCCTTAACGTGGAATTGGCTCCCCGGGTCACTCGCCACGGCGTGTTTGTAGAGGTGTACGGCGAAGGTATCCTGCTGGCAGGGGACAGCGGGGTTGGAAAAAGCGAAACCGCTATTGAACTGGTTAAACGAGGCCATCGGCTGATCGCTGATGACGCGGTGGAGATCCGTCGGGTTTCCGCCAAGACGCTGGTCGGATCCGCTCCAGACAACATCCGCCATTTTATTGAACTGCGGGGTATCGGCATTGTCAACGCCCGCCGGATTTTCGGTATGGGCGCCGTTAAGGTGACGGAGAAGATCGATATGGTGATCCAGCTGGAGCCCTGGGATAACGAAAAGGTGTATGACCGGATGGGACTGGACAACCAATACGCCGATATTCTGGGGATTACGGTGCCGATGCTGACGATCCCCGTCAAACCCGGACGGAATCTGGCCATTATCATTGAAGTGGCGGCCATGAATAACCGGCAGAAAAAGATGGGCTACAACGCGGCCCAGGAATTGATGCATAACCTGGGGATGGATGATCAGGCGCCGCCTCCCCCCGAGGTACAGACCGAGTGGGAGCAATATTGACCGTGCCCGCTCAGCCAATATACAACGGCGCCGGATGACCTGGGATTTTTACTGGCCGATTTTCACCAGCCCTGGAGTCGCAGTGCTTTTGTCCGGATCTGGCGGCTGGCAACAGGCGGCGAACCCTGGCTGGGCTTGGGAGTGAAGCAAGTCTGAACGGGCGGCCTGTCTCGAGCAGACGCTGGGAATCTTCCCGTAGACTGGCCGCCAACGGATATAGGGAATGTGACACGGATTCCCCTATTTCCGAGCGGTTTGCGAGGGCGGATGGTTTAACCCATGGCTTTTATCCTGATCATGTCCTTGCCGCTAAAAAAAAAAAAAAAGGAAGTACACAAAATGAGTTATTCTTTATCCATAGCAGCTGATCTCCACTGCCATACAGTGGCATCGGATCACGCATACAGCACCGTCACCGAATTGGCCCAGGCCGCGGCGGCTAGGGGGCTGCTGGCGATCGGCTGTACCGATCATGGTGTGGGGATTTCTGATTCCCCCCACATCTGGCATTTTGAAAATCTGCATATCCTTCCAGACCATATCGCCGGCGTACGGGTGCTCCAGGGTGTGGAAGCCAATGTCATGGACTATACCGGCGCTCTGGATATGCCGGACAGCGTTCTGGACCGGCTTCAGGTGGTTATCGCTTCCATGCATCGGGGGGTTCTCCGGGAAGGAACGGAAGAGGAAGCTACTGCGGCCTGGCTGGCCATCGCGGAGAATCCCCGAGTGGATATGATCGGCCATTCCGGTACTCCCGCTTACCGTTATGACTATGAGCGGGTGATTCCGGTGTTCGGGAAAACAGGAAAAATTGTGGAGATCAATGACAATACTTTCGGTGCCCGGAGCAGTTCCGCGGAAAATTGCCGTACCATTGCGGCCCTATGCAAAAAGTACAGGGTACGGGTTATGATCAATTCCGATGCCCACTATCATGAACAGGTGGGGCGATTTCCCCGGTGCCTGCGGATGCTGGAGGAACTGGATTTCCCCCCGGAACTGGTGGTAAACGGCAGCCGGGAGAATTTTGAACGTTTTCTGTCTGAAAAAGGCCTGAGCCTTTAAACATACAGCAAGCACAATAAAGTATATGGAGGAACAATGATGTACAGAATCGGTATTGACTTAGGCGGCACCAATATTGTGGCGGGCGTTGTGGACGATAACTTCCACATTGTGGCGACAGCCAAATGTAAGACCAATATGCCCCGTCCGGCGGAGGAAATTATGGATGATATGGCGGCGATGTGCCGTCAGGCGGTCGCGGAAGCGGGTATTTCCATGGAAGATGTGGCATATGTGGGAATCGGCAGTCCCGGTACCTGCAATCCGGAAACCGGCATCATCGAATACGCCAATAACCTGCGGTTTGAAAATGTTCCTATGTGCGCGTATATGCATGAAAAACTGGGAAAAGACATATATATTGAGAACGACGCCAACGCGGCGGCGTTAGGGGAAGCCCTGGCTGGGGCGGCCAAAGGCGCTCAAAGCTGTGTATGCATTACATTGGGTACCGGTGTAGGCAGCGGTATTATTATCGATGGGAAGATTTATGGCGGCTTCAATTTCGCCGGGGCGGAGCTGGGACATATTGTCATCAATGTGGACGGGGAACTCTGTACCTGCGGTCGCAACGGGTGCTGGGAAGCCTATGCTTCCGCCACTGCCCTGATCCGCCAGACCCGCCGGGCGATGCGTGCCCATCCGGAGAGCGTTATGTGGAAAATCGCCGGAAACGAGGATAAAGTGGATGGACGTACCGCCTTTGACGCCATGCGTCAGGGAGATACGGCGGCTAAAGAAGTGGTGGACACCTACATTAAATATATTGCCACCGGCCTTGTCAACGTAATCAATATCTTCCAGCCGGAGGTATTGTGCATTGGCGGGGGGATCTGTAAGGAAGGGGATACCTTGCTGGTTCCGCTCCAGGCCCACATCGACCGGGAGCACTACAGCAAATTCAGCAGCCATCAAACCCGGCTGTGTGTTGCCACTCTGGGGAACGACGCGGGCATTATCGGAGCCGCATTTCTGCGGGATGCCAAGTAACGTTTCAGAGCACGTCAGCCTCCGGCCAGTGCCGTGTTTGCCGCATGGATGTGGATGGCTTGACCTGCGGCCGGCAGGCCTTTGCCCGGAAAATATGAAAATTTGTACTGCTTTGGTTTTTTGAATACACCGTATTTTTCAGTAAAGGGGAATGGGTGTGGAGTATACACAGCTGGCGATGGAATTGCGCGGCAGGGGCTGTATGGTGCTGGAGCGGGAACCCATGGCCGCCCATACCTCCTTTAAAATCGGCGGCCCGGCAGACCTGTTGGTAACCGCTCCGGACGAGAACGCCGCAGCAGCGGCATTTTCTCTCTGCCGGGAGCGGGATGTGCCCGTGATGCTGGTGGGTAACGGTACCAATCTCCTGGTCAGCGACGGGGGAATTGAAGGAGTGGTCCTCCGGCTGGAGGCTGGGGAGGAACCCGGTCTCCAGCCGGATGGCTGTACCATACACTGTTCCGCTGGTTACTCAGTTAAGCGCCTGTGCCTGTTCGCGCGGGATCACGGTCTGGCAGGACTGGAATTCGCCTACGGCATCCCCGGTACGGTAGGAGGCGGCGTATTCATGAACGCGGGTGCCTACGGAGGCCAGATGGCGGATGTGCTTCTGTCAGTCCGGCTGATGGACCGTTATGGACGAATACGGGAGATTCCAGCGGAGGCGTTGGATTTAGGTTACCGCCACAGCACTTTGATGGAGACCGGGGAAGCCGTGCTGTCCGCCGCTTTCCAGTTAAAGCCGGACAGCCGGACGGCTATCGCGGGACGTATGGAGGATTTCATGGGCCGCCGGAAGGAAAAGCAGCCTTTGGAGTATCCCAGCGCCGGCAGCTTTTTCAAACGTCCTCCCGGCAATTTCGCCGGCACGCTGATTGAGCGGGCCGGCCTGAAAGGCTTGGCTGTTGGCGGCGCCCGGGTCAGTGAAAAACACGCCGGTTTTATTATTAATACGGGCGGTGCCACCTGCCGGGATGTGCTGGAACTGTGCAGACAGGTACAGCGACGGGTATTTGACCGGGATGGTGTCTGGCTGGAGCCGGAAGTCCGTCCGGTGGGACGGGAAATGGAATAATACGGAAGTGGTTCCAGCAGCCGGAAGGAACGGCTACCTTGCCGGCTGAGCCTGGCGGGTGGGAAAGGATGCGGAGGAAAAATGGAATTTGTGATTGTGACTGGCTTGTCCGGCGCCGGTAAATCGGTAGCGGTGGATGCCCTGGAGGATATTGGATTTTATTGCGTGGATAATATGCCGCCTAAACTTCTGCCAAAGTTTGCGGAACTGTGCATGCAGGCGCAGGGGAAGATGGCACGGGTGGCTATTGTGATCGATGTCCGGGGCGGCACCATGTTCAATGACCTGTCAGAAAGCCTGGATGAGTTAAAAAACCAGTGCGGGGAATATAAGATTCTGTTTTTGGAATGTGACGACCAGGTGCTGGCGCGCAGATATAAGGAAACCAGACGGCAGCACCCTCTGGCCCCGGACAATGATAATTCGGTTGTCAAAGCTATCGCGGCGGAACGGCTTCTGCTCAAACCTATGCGCGCCCGGACCGACTATCTGATTGATACTTCCCATCTGGCCACCGCCCAGCTCAAGGAAAGGATTGTTTCCCTGTTCATGGGGGACCCACAGGCGGCTATGACCATCCAGTGCATGTCCTTTGGATTTAAATACGGCTATCCCGCCGAGGCGGATCTGGTGTTCGATGTGCGGTGTCTGCCGAACCCTTTTTATGTGGAAGGGCTTAAGCACCAGACCGGACTGGACAAAGGCGTGCGGGATTACGTGCTGGATCGGAACGAGACTCAGGGCTTGCTGGATCGGCTTTATAACCTGATTGATTATCTGATCCCCCTGTATTGCAACGAGGGCAAGAGCCAATTGGTGATTGCTATCGGCTGTACCGGCGGCAAGCACCGGTCAGTGACCTTAACTGAGGAGCTGGCTAAACATATTACGGAGGGCGGCCATCGGGTGATCGTCAATCACCGGGATATTTCCAAGCTGTGATTTTCTTTATACCAGCTTAGAACGGATCTTCATCTGGAGGTCAACGGAATGCTGGCTGATCATGGGACGATAGTTGGAAATTGAAAGGTTTTGCGGCCTTTTGCCAGTCTCCACTCTAATTTAGACTATCCCTGTGCGTATCCGTCCACTAATCAGGCGTTAGCGTCCATTTATATCTGGAACAGGCCATACAAGTGGATGACTTTTGAAATCGATGAGGATGGTGTTCGGGTATATAACGAATCTTTTGAGAATGGATTATCAGAGTTTGATTAAAGGGGTTCCGGTATATATTTATACCTGATTGGGAAAGTTTGGTTCAGATGATAATACGGGAAGCTTGTATGCAGTTATATCCAGAGAGCCGGTAGGGGTATTGGCTGCCCACATCGTTGAGGATGCCTATGCGCGCATTTTGCAATATGAAACGGAAGGGTTGCTGAGAATCCACCGTTACAGGGATTTGACGGACGAGCAGAGAAGAAAAGATCGAAATATGGTGCTGAACGCTATTCGGCGGTTAGATTTGCTGAAGGGCAACCATC